>CAYGUQ010000364.1:0-4922 GCA_964352995.1 uncultured Rhodobacterales bacterium | reverse complement strand
CATCGCCCCCGCCTCGCCCCGCGCCGGGATGAAGCGGATGCGCCCCTGTTCGGCCACCGCGTCGAGGATCGGCATGTTGTGGATCGAGATCACCCCGAACATGGTGGTGACGCCCGCATCGGCAAGCGCTTCGGCGATCTGGTGGCCAACTGTCTGAGGCATGAGAAGGGGTCTTTCGTCAGGGTCTTGAGGAACCGGGATCAGGCAAAGCGCGACACCCCGCCCGAGATTTCAAGCTTGGCGCCGGTGATGTAGCTGGAGGCGGGCGAGGCAAGGAAGGTGATGGCGCGGGCGGCCTCCTGCGGCCGACCAAGCCGGCCGAGGGGGATTTTCTTGGCGCGGGCCAGCTCCGCGAACCAGTCCTCGCGGCTCTGGGCCTTGTTTTCGCGCGCCTCGTAGCGCCGCTGCCATTGAGCACTGTCAACCAGCCCCAGCAGGATCGAGTTGACCCGGATATCGGGTGCAAGTTCCGTGGCCAGCGATTTCAGAAGGTTCTGCACCCCTGCCCGCGCGGCAGAGGTGCAGACCATATGTGGTTCGGGTTGTTGCGCCAGCAGGGAATTCACCGCCACGATAGCGCCCCTATCACTCCCGCGCAGCATTCCCTCGAAGGCGCGGATCGGATGCAACTGGCTGAAGAATTTCAACTCCAGCTCATTGCGCCAATCGTCATCGCTGGTGTCAGCATATGTCGAAACGCGCCCCTGCCCCGCATTGGTAACCAGCGCGTCGCAACCGCCAAAGGCCGCAGCGACCTCATCGGCGAACCCTTTGAACGCTTCAGGCTCCAGCACCGAGACCGCACGCGCCAGAACCCGGTCGGCGCCGAATTCTGCCGCCATCTCCGCCGCAACCGCCGCCAGCCGCTCGGCGCCCCGAGCGCAGAACGCCACTCGCGCGCCATCCTCCAGAAACAGGCGCACCGCCGCCAGCCCGATCCCGGACGAGCCTCCGGTCACGACGACGCTGCGGTCGTTGAGCCCGAGGTCCATCCCTCAGCCTTCCTTCGGAAAGCCGGGGTCGGGCCGCCCGGCCATGACCGCGCGTTGTGCGGGCGTCGGCGGGCCCGCCGTCATCCATTGGTCCATCGCCTCGGGGTCGGTGCGCGACCAGACCTTGGGTTCATGCGTGGCCTCATCAATCTGCTGCACTTCGGAAGTGAACTCGATCACATAGCCCGAGGGTGAGACGAAATAGGCGAACGGATTGTTGCCCGGCCCGTGCCGCCCCGGCCCCCAGCTTGGCACCTGCCCCTTCTGCTTCATCCGGCCGATGCCGCGCATGAAACTGTCGATGCCGGCCATCTCGAAGGCGACATGGTTGATTGAGGGGTATTGCGCCCGCACAAGTGCGATGGCGTGGTGGTCGCTGCCAATCCGCAGGAACACCATCTGGTCGGCGGAATAGTCGCTCGTGCGGAAGCCCAGCATGTCTTCGTACCAGCGCTGCATGCCCTCCATGTCCGGCGTGTTCAGCACGACATGGCTGATCTTGCGCGGATAGGCATGGATATCGTCGGCGGCGCGCAAAGCGATATCGGCGGTGATGCGCAGGCGTCTGCTGTCCGGGTCCGCCACCTCGAACCCGTAGCCGCCGAAGGGCCCGTCGATTGCGCCCGGCGCACCGCGCAGATCCGCGCCCCTCTCCTCCAATTGCCGGTAAAGCTGGTCGACCCCCTCGCGATCGGGCATGCCGAAATGGATATAGTCGATCCCGTAGGTCGCATCGTCCTTCAGGCCATAGATGAAGGGCTGCTCACCGGTTCCACGCAGATAGGTGATGCCGTCGTCCTCGTGGGCCACGTGCAACCCCCACTGCTCGGTGTAGAACGCAGTCGTCGCGGTTATGCCGGGTGCGCGCATCACGATGCCGCGCAGGTGGTTCAGTCTGACGTCTTCGGACATGTCTCAAGCTCCCCTCGAGGCGACGACGGCGGCCAGCCCGATGTGATCCAGCAGGGCCACGCAGAACGCTTGCGCGCGTTGCAGGTAGACGGCATGGCCCGCCTGGTCGATTTCAGTGATCTGCGGTCGCGCCCCGTGGGCTGCGGCCCATGCATCGGCGGCGGCGATGGTCTGCGCCATCGGCGTGACCCGGTCCTGCCGGCCGATGATGAAACCGGGCCGGGCGGTGACATGGGCCAGTTCACCGGGCAGATCGCCCGATGCCAGCATCCGCACCGCCTGCCCGTAACCGTCGGGCCTGATCCGCGCCATCGCACCCTCGACCTGCGCAACCACGCCCGCATGCCGTTCCGGGTCATGCACGAGACTGGCCGCGCGCGCGCGCGCAAAAGCCGTAGGCCCGAGCCGCGCCAGATCCCTCAGCCGCGCCCCCACGCCGTAGGGCAGCGTGCCCCCGCGCGGGACGCCATAGCCATTGGCGGCCGCGGCCAGCGTGAGGCTCTGCACCCGGTCCGGAAAACGGTGCGCGAAACTTGCCGCGATCAGCGTGCCCAGCGAGTGCCCGACCAGGTGCACCGAGGCGTGGCCAAGCTTGTCAAGAAGCCCTGCGAGTCTGTCCGCGTAATCTCCGGCCAGCGGCCAGGGTTTGGCCAACGGAGCGGATGCGCCATAGCCCGGAGCATTCCATGCCAGAAGCGCCGGACCGTCAGGCAAAGCCTCGAACAGCGGTTCGAATGACGATGCATTGGACCCGATGCCATGCAGGAACACGATCACCGGCCCGTCCCCACCTCGCACGAGATAGGAAAGATCACCCTCAACGCCCGGCTTCGCCTCCGTAATCAAGACATCCCCCACTTTCCGTCTCCATACGCTGCATCGCCTTGGATGCGAAAAAGGATCTCAGCAGTTCATTATTGAACAACATGTTCAAATACAGAATGCGACTTGGACAGCTGCATGTCAAGACTCTCACCTACCTTCCCCACAGAGTTCATGTGTCCAACAACACCGCTCGCAAGAACCGTGGAGCGCCTGCCCGTGTCGGGCCATTCTTGCGTCTGATTGCACGGCGGAGCGAAGGCTTGGAGGTGCCAGAAATTTTGAAGGTCGAATTACCTGATGCCAGACAGATCGCACTCGCGCTCGAACGACCCGAGCAGTCGGCCCGTTTTACCGCGCCAACGGTTCGCTCAACGCGCCGCGCCGGCCTGCGAAAAACGCACGGCGCAATACGAAATCACGCGATTTAAACATGAACATATGCTGCACACGATACCCTGCAAGTTATTGTAATATCGCCTGAATCGCCACCATCCATCATAGGGGCAGAAGATAGTCTCGCTGCCTCGGTGGCTGCGTTTTTTGGCATTCAGCGTTCTCCTCGTGTGCGCCCTCTACCGGAACAGACCCGCTGTGCACACCGTACGCACACGGCGTCTGTCCTGCTACCCCACCCCGTACAAAGACAGGAAGACGGCGGTGTTTGGGTAGAGGTGCCTCAAAACAGGGGGCATTGCTGAACTCCCCAGCTGCAACAAATGTTGTAATGTTGGCCAGAATCGACAAGTCGCGGATACAGCGATAGGCCTGCGGATTACAGCCGAACGCATGATTAACCGAGGATTAACCGCGATACGTCAGCCTGCCGAGGTTTCGCAATACCGGGCTGGGGATCACGATGTACGAATTTCGCGGCGCAACGCTTCAGGAGGCCGTTCACCAGGCGCTCCGATATCCGGCGTTGTCGACAAAGAAGCTGGCCAAGGTGGCGGCGAAATTCGACTTCACTACCCGCCTACGGATGGGAAACGTTCTGTTCGTCGGTGAGGGCAATATGAGCTTTGCCCTGACGATGTCGCACAAGCCGCGCGTTCCAACCTCATCGATCCTGGCGACAGTGTACGAGGCAGAGGAAGACTTGACGGACACCGCCTACGACAATGCACGCAAGCTTCTGAAACTCGGATGCAGCGTCAAAACGGGCGTGGATGCCACACGGCTCTCCGACACCATCGGGAAACGCCAGTTCCGAACAATCATCTTCCAGTTTACAAACGTGGCCTCCCGTGATCCACGCTACGGACAAAATCCAAATCATGTCCTGGTAGCCCGCTTCCTCAAGAGCGCCCGAAACCACCTGAAACCGGGCGGCCTGCTGATCGTCTCGACCGTGGATAGCCCATTCTATGAGGGTGCGTTCAAAATGGACGATGCGGCACGCAAAGCAGGCTTTGCGGCTCCGGACATCTACACTTTCGACCCCAAAGACTACCCAGGATATACCCACCGAAACACCGCCAACGAGGAGTCCGCCGCCGATGGCCACACCGCCTTCGCAACTTTCGTTTTTTCCGGACAAATGGCCAGACGGTCTGACCTATCTGGAAAATTACATTCAGGAGGATGAGACCGAAAGGCTCGTCCGTAAGATTAACGCAGACCCCTGGCGCACCGATCTGAAACGGCGGGTGCAGCACTACGGCTATCGTTACGACTACAAAGCGCGGCAGGCGCGGCGGGAGGACTATCTTGGGCCACTACCTGACCTATTTCAGCAACTGGCGGAACGGTTGACCTCTGGAGGACATTTTCAGAGAGTTCCGGATCAGGTCATCATCAACGAATACCAGCCCGGACAAGGCATCTCTGCCCATATCGACTGTCTACCCTGCTTTGGGGAGACGATAGCATCCCTGAGCTTGCTCTCGGCATGCGTTATGCGGTTTGCCTCGCAGAAGTCTTCTCGGCACATTGATCTTCTGCTTCAGCCCGACAGCCTTTTGGTTATGGCAGGTGAAGCCCGCCATGCTTGGACCCATGCCATCCCGGCCAGAAAGACAGATCTTGTCGAAGGCCAGAAGTTCCAACGAACGCGACGCATTTCGCTGACATTTCGGCAGATGAGCTTCGAGAACTGAAGTTCGCCGGTGGAGTGCCCCATCTGAATTGGTCCACCGTTGTGTTTAGGAAACGGAGGACAGAGGATGGCGAACAAGCGGCACAAGCCAGAGGAAA
>CAYGUQ010000363.1:0-4927 GCA_964352995.1 uncultured Rhodobacterales bacterium | reverse complement strand
GGGCCCCGGCCTCGGCGAGGCGCTCGCCCGGCTGCGCGAGGCGTGGATCGCGGGCGGCTTCGTCGAGGACCGCGCGGCCCTGCTGCGGCGCCTCTGATCGCGCGACGCCCGGACGTCAGCCCGCGCGGCGCTGGGCGAGACGGTTCTCGCGCACGGCGAGCGAGAGGGCGGCGGGCGCCTCGAGCGGCGGATGGTGCCAGAAACCCTGGATCTCGTCGGCGCCGAGCGAGGCCACCAGGTCGCGCTGCGCCGCCGTCTCGACGCCCTCGACGGTGACGGAGAGGTTGAGCCGCCGCCCGAGGTCGATCATCGAGCGCACCACCGCGCGGGCGCCGGGGTCCATGGTGACGTCGCCGACGAAGTCCGCCGCGATCTTCAGGCGGTCGACCGGATAGGTGCGCAGCAGCCGGTGCGCGGAGTAGCCCTTGCCGAAATCGTCGAGCGCGAAGGCGACGCCGCGGCGTCGCAGGTCGAACAGCGCCTCCAGCGCCTGCGGCCCCGGCTCCTGAAAGACGCTCTCGGTGATCTCCAGCACCAGCGCGCGCGGCGGCAGGCCGTGAACTGCGAGGCTGCGCGAGAGCGACTCGGCGAAGCCGGCCTCGGCGAGCTCCGCCTGGCTCACGTTGACCGAGACCGGCAGCTCCACGCCCGACGCCCGCAGCCGCGCGGCGAAGGCGCAGGCGTGCTCGCGCACCTGGCGGCCGAGATCGACGATGAGGCCGGTCTCCTCGGCGAGGGTGATGAAGCGCTCGGCGGGGATGGGGCCGGCGCTGGGGCTCGTCCAGCGCGCCAGCGCCTCGAAGCCGGCGAGCCCGCCGGAGCGGGCGCGGATGATGGGCTGGAACTCAGCGCGCAGGTCGCCTGCGGCGACGGCGGCGCGCAGCTCCCGCGCCAGCGTCGCCTCCTCGTCGAGCCGGAGCTGCAGCGCGCCGTCGAAGGCGCTCACGATGTTCCGCCCGCCGCGCTTGGCCTGGTACATCGCCTGATCGGCGCGCAGCACCAGCCCCTCGACGTCGCCGGCGTCGCGCGGGAAGGCGCTGACGCCGACGCTGACGGAGAGCGCGATCTCGCGCTCGCCGACGCGCACGGGCGCCCGCAGGGCGCGCAGTATGCGCGCGCCGACGCGCAGGCAGTCCCCCTCGCGGTGCTTCGGGTGCAGCACGAGGAACTCGTCGCCGCCCTGCCGCGCGATCATCGCGTCGGGCCCCAGCGCGAGCGTCAGCCGCGCGGCCACCTCGCGCAGCAGCGCGTCTCCGGCGGCGTGGCCGTAGCTGTCGTTCACCGCCTTGAAGCGGTCGACGTCGATGAAGAACATCGCGTGGCCGGCGCCGCCGCTCTCGGCCAGCACGCCGTGCGCCGCCTCGAAGAAGCCGTCGCGGTTCAGCAGCCCCGTCAGCGCGTCGCTGCGCGCGGCGAGGCTGACGCGGGCGTGCGCCTCCTCCACGCGCCGCGCCATGCGGTTGAAGCTGCGCGCCAGCGTCGCGACTTCGCGGAAGCCGCCGTTCTCGGGCGCCCGCGCAGCGCGCTCGCCGAGGGCCATGCGCTGCGCCGCATCCGACACCGAGCCGATCTCGCTGGCGAGCCGCCTTGAGAAGAGCAGCGCGATGCCGGCCGAGAGCGCCAGGCCGAGCGCGAAGACAAGCCGCGCCGAAGCCGAGATCTGCGCGACCTTGTCGTGAAGCTCCGCGACCGGCTGCGGCACCATCACGCCCCAGCCGGACTCGGCGGCGACGGCGTAGCCGGCGATCATCTGCGCGTCGAGGAGCGGCGAGTGGAACTCGCCGACGCCGCTGCCGCCGTCGCCCATCGCAGCGACGATCGGCAGCGCGCTCAGGTCGCGCATCTCGGCCATGTAGCCGGCGTTCGGATGCGCGAGCACCCGGCCGCCGTCATCGACGATCACCGCGTGGCCGCGGCCGCCGAAGCGGACGGACGAGGCGAGCGAGACGAACTTCTCGGTCGTGATCGCGGCCACGACCAGCGCGTCGCCGAACCGCCGCGCCATCAGCAGGCCCGGCCGCCCGCCCTGCAGCCTGACGACGCGCGACAGGCCCGTCTCGCCGTTCTCCATGATCGCGCGCACATTCTCGAAGAGGTCCGCCCGCGCGTCGGCGGGGCAGTCGGGCCCCGTGTCCATCACCGCGCGGCGCAGCGCGCCGGTCTTCGCGTCGAAGACGCAGATGTGGCGGAAGTGGAGCTCGGTGAGCCGCTTCTCCGCAAGGCTGACCTCCGCGTCGCCCGCCGCGAGCGGCGCGAGGCCGTCGAACAGGGTGTTGAGGTCGCGGTGATACTGGTCGAGCGAGGCGGCGAGCGTCTGCGCGAGCAGAAGGTGCCGCTCCCGCGCCTCGCGCTTCTCGCCCTCTATGGCGGCGGAATGCGGCCATGCCCAGAACACCAGCAGCGGCGCGCCGCCGGCGGTGAGGAAGGCCGCGAGCAACGCCGTGCGCAGGCTCATACGCCACATGGGAAGATACCTCCGACCCCAAACTGGTGAATCGGACGTTAGCCCGCCGTGGTGAATCAACCGTTACGAGTTGTGCCTTTCTGGTGCACGCCAGGCGGTATGGCCCCTGTTCGTTCCGCTAGGGGTAGGGGTTAACGGCCAGTCAAGCGCATTATGTGGCGCCAAAGGCAGATAATGCGTTTGACGACTCCGTGACGACCCGACAGATTGTGTGTCGAGGCAGGCAGGGCACAAGGGATGGGGGCAAAGACCCCCATCCTGCGCGCCGCCCGACAACCTCACGCCCTTACAGCGCGCCGCGACGGCGCCACCACCGAACAGGACGCGCCGCCATGCAGATCGCCCGCCGTTTCACCGCCAAGGACCATGACGCCTACGAGGGCGTCGCCTTCCGCGAGACTTCGAGCGAGATCCGCAACCCGGACGGTTCGGTCGTGTTCCGGCTCGACGCGGCGCAGGTTCCGGCGGCCTGGAGCCAGGTGGCCTCCGACGTTCTGGCGCAGAAGTACTTCCGCAAGGCCGGCGTGCCGGCGCGGCTGAAGAGGGTTCGGGAGAAGGGCGTGCCGGCGTGGCTCTCGCGCTCGGTCCCCGACGAGGACGCGCTGGCGCAGCTCCCCGAGGGCGAGCGCAGCATCGGCGAGACGGACGCGCGCGCGGTGTTCGACCGTCTGGCCGGGGCGTGGACCTACTGGGGTTGGAAGGGCGGCTACTTCGCCAAGGAGGCCGACGCCCGCGCCTACTTCGACGAGATGCGCGTGATGCTCGCGACCCAGCGCGCCGCGCCGAACAGCCCGCAGTGGTTCAACACCGGCCTGCACTGGGCCTACGGCATCGACGGCCCCTCCCAGGGTCACTTCTACGTCGATCAGGAGACCGATGCGGTTGTCGCCTCCGCCAGCGCCTACGAGCGCCCGCAGCCCCACGCCTGTTTCATCCAGGCCGTCGCCGACGACCTCGTGAACGACGGCGGCATCATGGACCTGTGGACGCGCGAGGCGCGGCTCTTCAAGTACGGCTCGGGCACCGGCACCAACTTCTCGTCGCTGCGCGGCGAGGGCGAGCGGCTGGCGGGCGGCGGGCGCTCCTCGGGCCTGATGAGCTTCCTCAAGATCGGCGACCGCGCTGCCGGCGCCATCAAGTCCGGCGGCACCACGCGCCGCGCGGCCAAGATGGTGATCTGCGACATGGATCACCCCGACATCGAGGCCTTCATCGGCTGGAAGGCGCGCGAGGAGCAGAAGGTCGCGGCCCTCGTCGCCGGCTCCAAGATCCACCAGAAGCGCCTCAACGCCGTGATGGACGCCGTGCGCGGGTGGGACGGCGCCGCGGCCGACGCGACCGACCCCGCCGCCAACCCGCAGCTCAAGGCCGCGATCCGCGCCGCCAAGCGCGACGCGATCCCCGAGAGCTACGTCAAGCGCGTGCTCCAGTACGCCGCGCAGGGCTACGCCTCCATCGAGTTCCCGGTGATGGACACCGACTGGGACAGCGAGGCCTACCTCACCGTCTCCGGCCAGAACTCCAACAACTCCGTGCGCATCACCGACGGCTTCCTGCAGGCGGTGAAGGACGACGCCGACTGGGCGCTCGTCCGCCGCATCGACGGCAAGGTCGCCAAGACGCTGAAGGCCCGCGAGCTGTGGGACCAGATCGGCCACGCCGCCTGGGCCTGCGCCGACCCGGGCGTGCAGTATCACGACACGATCAACGACTGGCACACCTGCCCCGAGGGCGGCCAGATCCGCGCGTCCAACCCGTGCTCGGAATACATGTTCCTCGACGACACGGCGTGCAATCTCGCCTCGCTGAACCTGCTGACCTTCCTCAAGGACGGCGTGCTCCAGGCCGACGACTACGAGCACGCCTGCCGGCTGTGGACGCTGACGCTGGAGATCAGCGTCGCCATGGCGCAGTTCCCGAGCCGCGAGATCGCCCGGCGCAGCTACGACTACCGCACCCTCGGCCTCGGCTACGCCAACATCGGCGGCCTGCTGATGACGCTCGGCCTGCCCTACGACAGCGAGGCCGGCCGCGCGCTCTGCGGCGCGCTGACGGCGGTGATGACGGGCGTCGCCTACGCCACCTCCGCCGAGATCGCCTCCGAGGTCGGCCCGTTCCCGGCCTACGCCGCCAACGCCGACCACATGCTGCGCGTGATGCGCAACCACGCCCGCGCCGCCCGCGGCGAGGCGCAGGGCTACGAGAAGCTGGCGACCGCGCCGGTTCCGCTCGACCACGCCTCCTGCCCGGACGCGACGCTCGCGGCCCGCGCCGTTGCGGCGTGGGAGCGGGCGGTGAGCCTCGGCGAGAAGCATGGCTACCGCAACGCGCAGGCCACGGTCATCGCGCCCACCGGCACCATCGGCCTGGTGATGGACTGCGACACCACCGGCATCGAGCCCGACTTCGCGCTGGTGAAGTTCAAGAAGCTCGCCGGCGGCGGCTACTTCAAGATCATCAACC
>CAYGUQ010000362.1:0-4935 GCA_964352995.1 uncultured Rhodobacterales bacterium | reverse complement strand
GCCCTCTCCGGCGCCATGATGCACGCCGCCCGCCGCCGGGCGCTGGCCGACGTGCTGGCCGCGATCCGGCTGGGGACCACCGTCGAGCGCCTCGGTCGCGCCGCCCTCGCCAACGCCGAAGGCCGCCTGCGCGACGAGGCCGAGATGCGCCGCCTGTTCGCGGCGCACCCGGAGGCGGTGGACCGCACCATGGAGATCGCGGGCCGCGTCAGCTTCTCCCTCGACCAGCTCGCCTACGAATACCCCGACGAGGAGGACGGCGGCGAGACGGCGCAGGAGCGCCTCGCCCGCCTCACCGCCGAGGGCCTCGCCTGGCGCTACCCCGACGGCGTTCCCGACAAGCCCCGCGCCATGGCGGAGCGGGAGCTGGGCCTCATCGGCAAGCTCGGCTACGCGCGCTATTTCCTGACGGTGCGCGACATCGTCGCCTTCGCCCGCTCGCGCGACATCCTGTGCCAGGGGCGCGGCTCGGCGGCGAACTCGGTGGTCTGCTACGCGCTGGGGATCACCGCGATCGGGCCGGAGATCGGCTCGATGGTGTTCGAGCGCTTCGTCTCCGAGGCCCGCGACGAGCCGCCCGACATCGACGTGGATTTCGAGCATGAGCGCCGCGAGGAGGTGATCCAGCACATCTACGCCCGCTACGGCCGCGAGCGCGCCGGCCTCTGCGCCACCGTCATCCACTACCGCGCCCGCCGCGCGATCCGCGAAGTGGGCCGCGCCATGGGGCTGGGCGAGGACGCCGTCTCCGCCATCGCCAGCCAGACCTGGGGCTGGGGGTCGGAGGGCGTGCCGGAGGACCGCATCCGCGAGATCGGCCTCGACCCGACCGACCGCAGGCTCGCCCTGACGCTGGCGCTCTGCCGCGAGATCACCGGCTTCCCCCGCCACCTCTCCCAGCATGTCGGCGGCTTCGTCATCACCCGCGGGCGGCTCGACGAACTCGTCCCCATCGAGAACGCGGCGATGGAGGACCGCACCGTCATCGAGTGGGACAAGGACGACATCGACGCGCTGGGCATCCTCAAGATCGACGTGCTGAGCCTCGGGATGCTCACCTGCATCCGCAAGGCCTTCGCGCTGATCGGGCAGCATCACGGCGTCGGCTACAGCCTCGCCAGCATTCCCGCCGAGGACCCCGCCGTCTACGACATGCTGTGCGAGGCCGACAGCATCGGCGTGTTCCAGGTCGAGAGCCGCGCGCAGATGAATTTTCTGCCGCGCATGCGCCCGCGCTGCTTCTATGATCTGGTGATCGAGGTGGCCATCGTGCGGCCCGGCCCCATTCAGGGCGACATGGTCCACCCCTATCTGCGCCGGCGCCGGGGCGAGGAGCCGGTGTCCTTCCCCTCCAACGCGCTGGGCGAGGTGCTGGGCAAGACGCTGGGGGTGCCGCTGTTCCAGGAGCAGGCGATGCAGATCGCCATCATCGGCGCCGGGTTCGACCCTTCCGAGGCCGACCGCCTGCGCCGCGCGCTCGCCACCTTTCGCAAGACCGGCACGATCCACACCTTCCGCGAGCGCTTCGTCGCGGGGATGCTCGCCAACGGCCATGAGCCGGATTTCGCCGAGCGCTGCTTCAGCCAGATCGAGGGTTTCGGCGAATACGGCTTTCCCGAGAGCCATGCGGCGAGCTTTGCGCTGCTGGTCTACGCCTCGGCCTGGATCAAGCGCTTCCACCCCGCGATCTTCGCCTGCGCGCTGCTGAATTCGCAGCCGATGGGGTTCTACGCCCCGGCGCAGATCGTGCGCGACGCCCGCGCCCATGGCGTGCGGGTGCGCCCGGTCTGCGTCAACGCGAGCTTCTGGGACAACGCCGTCGAGCGCGACGCCGACGGGGCGCTCGCGCTGCGCCTGGGCTTCCGCCAGATCAAGGGGCTTGGCGAGGAGGACGCGCGCTGGATATCGGCCGCCCGCGGCAACGGCTACGCCGCGGTGGAGGACGTCTGGCGCCGCGCCGGCGCGCCGCCGGCGGCGCTGGCGCGGCTGGCGGAGGCCGACGCCTTCGCGAGCCTGGGGCTCGACCGGCGGGAGGCGCTGTGGGCCGCGAAGGCGGTCGCCGGCGACGCGCCCCTGCCGCTCTTCGCGCCCGACGGCGAGGGGATCAATGAGCCGGCGGCGCATCTGCCGAAGCTCACCGAGGGCGAGCAGGTGGTGGAGGACTATGTCGCCCTGCGCCTGACGCTGCGCGCCCACCCGCTTGCGCTGCTGCGCGACATCCTCACGCCGCCGACCGCGTGAGACCCGGAGGCGCGAGGCGCGCGCCGACCCCGCCCGATCCGCCGCCGCGACCGCCGGCGCGCATGTGACGCCCGTCACCGCGCAAGGCGGGGCGAATCGCCATGATGCTCCCATCGGACGCCGAAGCGCTGATTGAGGAGAACCGCCATGAAGACCGACAGCTTCGATTTCACCGCCGCCAAGCCGCGCGCCGAGGTCGGCCTGCTGCTGCCCGCCGTCAGCTCGGTCCCCGAGAACGCCAACCTCGATCAGGACCACAAGGACTGGTGCGACATCGCCACCATGTCGGGCCACGTCTCGCCCGCCGCCGGCGACGCGCTCCCGGGAGAAAACCTCGCCCTCAACTACACCGAGGTCGAGTGGACCTACTGAGGTCAGCCCTGAACGACGCCGGGCGCCGCGCTTCCCTCCAGGAAGCGCCGATCTTCGCAGCCGCGCCGTTCAGCGCTCCGCAGAAACGCGACGCGACCCTGTCGCACGGGTCAGGCCACGGCCCGGGCGACGGTCGAAGCGCCCCACGCCCGGACGGCCGCGGCCCACGGCTTCGCCGACCGTCACTCGGCGCGGTCTCTCACCACGCGGCGACAGAGCGCCGAGACCCGTGATCGCAGGAATGCCCCCCTCGCCACGCCCGGACCGCGGCGCCGGGGCTTCAGCGCGGAGACAGGGGGCGCTTCCGGCCGAACGACGTCGCGCTCGCGGGGCTCGCCGTCGACTGGAGCGGCAGGCGCGATGCAGTCACGTCGCACGCCACTCATGCCGGCGCTTCCGCTTCATGGCGCGGCGACGGAAGCTCGCGCAGGATACGCGAGACGCACCCCTTCCCCGCCATGGTTCCGCGCAGAAGCCTCACCGCTCGGGCGAGGCGCCTCCTCCCGCGTCGCGATGGATCGCGTCGAGGACATGGAGGTACACGTCGCAGAGCGTCTGCAGTTCGCCTGCGTCGCAGTGCTCGTCCGGCGCGCCGAGGTTGAACGGCGTCAGGCCGAGCGCGACGCATGGGAACCCCGCCCGCCGCCAGAGCCGTGCGTCCGACCCGCCGATCCTCATGTCGAACCATGCCGGCCGGCCGAGCGCCCGGCTCGCGCCCGCCAGCGACGCGATGCTGATCGGCGCGTCCGAGGCCGTCCATGTCGGCTCGTAGCGGCGGGTCACGCGCCAGGACAGCCCTTCATGCGCCCCTAGGATGTCGGCGGCGGCGCGCTCGACCGCGGCGCAGGACAGGCCGAGCGGGATCCTGACGTCGACCCCGGCCGAGGCGTGGGCCGGCACGAGGTTCGAGGATATCCCGCCGCGCGCCGCGCCGAGGTTCACCGTCAGCCGGCCCATGGTGCGCCGCGCCTCCGGACCGTCGGCGCCGGCGATCCCGGCTGCGGCCGCCATGACGTGCGCGGCGTCGGCCGGCGGCGACGCGGGCATCGCCTCCAGCCCCCGCAGAGCCGTCAGCGCGTCGATGAGGCGGTCGAGCGCGTTCTGACCGGCATGGACGTGGGCGCCGTGCGCCTGCCGGCCCTTCGCCTCGATCTCCAGCCAGATCATCCCCTTCTCGCCGAGGCGCGCGCAGGCCGGCCCGCCGACGTCGGCGACCAGCACGCCGTCCCCGCGGATCTCCGGCTCATGGTCGATCAGCCGCTGCGTGCCGAGTTCGCCCATCCGCTCCTCGTCGCCCGCCAGCGCGAGGACGATGGAGCCGCGGAAGGGGCGGCGCCGCGCCATCGCCCGCGTCGCCGCGATCAGGACGGCGACCGCCCCCTTCATGTCGGCCGACCCCCGGCCGTAGAGACGTCCGTCGCGAAGCTCTCCGCCGAGGGGGTCGGTCGTCCAGCCGGCCGGGTCGCCGATCGGATAGGTGTCGAGATGGCCGCTGAGAATGGTCCGCGGCCCCGGCTGGCCGCCGTCCAGCTCCGCGATCAGGTTCACCACCGGCGCCTCGCTCTCGACGATCCTCAGGCGCAGGCCGGGAACGTCGGCGAGCATCCCGGCCGCCAGCGCGGCAATGGGGCCCGTCGCGCTGGGCGGCGTCTGGCTGTCGACGCGCACCAGCGCCTGCGTCATCGCAACGAGATCGTCCGTCATGACAGCGCGCTCCGCGCCCGCCATATCAGCAGGAGGATCTCGAAGGTCACCGTGGCCGCGAGGAAGGCGGTCATGCCGTTCACGTCATGCGGCGGGCTGACCGTGTTGACGTCCGCGCCGACGACGTTCAGCCCGTCGAGAGCGCGCAGGAACTCGATCCCCTCGCGCGCCGAGAAGCCGCCCCATGCGGGGGTGCAGACGCCGGGCGCGCAGGACGGGTCGAACACGTCCATGTCCCAGGAGACATAGACCGGCCGCCCCTCCAGACTGCGCC
The DNA here is from genome assembly GCA_964352995.1 of uncultured Rhodobacterales bacterium. Taxonomy (GTDB): domain Bacteria; phylum Pseudomonadota; class Alphaproteobacteria; order Rhodobacterales; family Rhodobacteraceae; genus Rubrimonas. Next base: position 344 of record CAYGUQ010000362.1, on the reverse strand, counting down.
TGACCTCCGCGACGGCGTCGTCGGCGCCGCGGCGCTGCAGGTCGCGCATCGTCATGACGTTGTAGCCCAGCGCGGCGGTGTGGGCGTAGACGCCCTGCCGCGTCGTCGTGCCGCGAAGCCCGACATGCCAGGAGGCGGCGGGCGAGACGCGCTGCTCCAGCGCAGCGTGGGTGAACTGGGTCGCGGCGTCGTAGCGGTGGACGGGATCGACCGGATAGGCGTCGGTGTGGCTGTCGACGTGCAGCACGGCGAGCCCCGGATGGATGCGGCCGACCGCGCGCAGCAGCGGCAGCGTGTCGCTGCCGTCGCCGCCGAAGCCGACCGGCGCCGCGCCGGCGGAGGCC
>CAYGUQ010000361.1:0-4942 GCA_964352995.1 uncultured Rhodobacterales bacterium | reverse complement strand
CGCGCGCCCGGCAGCCAGCCGCCGGCGGCGTAGTCCACCGTCAGGCCCTCGACCTCCAGCAGCGGCCCGCCCGCCCGCTCGGCGACCCTCGCGCCAAGCGCCGCTCGCGCGGCCGTCGTCGCTTCGTCGGCCTGGTCGGGCGCAGGGAAGCGGTCGAGCCGGCGATCCAGCCGCGGCACGGCGCCGATGAGGCTTCGGACATAGGGGTGGGACGGCGCGCCGAGCACCTGCGCGGTGGGCCCGCTCTCGACCACGCGGCCGTGGCGCATGACCGTCATGACGTCTGCGATCTCGGCGACGACGCCCATGTCGTGCGTGACGAGCAGCACGCCGAGCGCGCGCTCCCGCGCCAGGGAGCGGATCAGGGCGAGGATCTGCGCCTGCACCGAGACGTCCAGCGCCGTCGTCGGCTCGTCCGCCACCAGCAGGCCCGGGCCGCAGGAGAGCGCCGCGGCGATCACGACGCGCTGGCGCTGCCCTCCGGAGAGCTCGTGCGGGAACGCCTTCAGCCGCCGCTCCGGCTCGGGAATGCCGACGGAACGCAGCAGCTCAAGAGCGCGCGCGCGGGCCGGCGCACCTCTCAGGCCAAGGTGGAAGCGCAGCGTTTCGCAGAGCTGGCTTTCGACCGTGAACAGCGGGTTCAGCGCCGTCATCGGATCCTGGAAGATCGCCCCGACGTCGCGCCCCTGCCGCACCCCCGCGGCCACGCCGGTCGCGGCGTCGACTTCATGGCCGAGAACTCGCACCGAGCCGGCGGCGATCCGCCCCGGTCTCTCGAGCATTCCCATCACCGCGGCCCCGACCGTGCTCTTGCCGGCGCCGCTCTCGCCGACGAGCGCATGGATCTCGCCCGGGGCGATAGACAGCGTCACGTCATGAACGGCCGTCAGCACGCCGCCGCCGCCAAGCGGATACTCGACGCGCAGCCCGTCGATCCGCAGCGCCGGTGACGCCGGCGCGCCTGGAGCTTCGGGTTGAAGCGGTCGCGCAGCCAGTCGCCGACGACGTTGACGCTGAGCACCAGCACGACCAGCGTCAGCGCCGGGAAGAGCGCGATCCACCAGATGCCGGAGAAGACGAAGTCGTTGCCGATGCGGATCAGCGTGCCGAGCGACGGATACGTGGGCGGCATCCCTACGCCCAGAAAGCTCAGCGTCGCCTCGGTCAGCACGGCCCCGGCGAGGTTGATCGTCGCGATCACCAGCACCGGCCCCATCACGTTCGGCAGCACGTGGCGGCCGAGGATGGTTCGCGTCGGCAGGCCGATGACGCGGACCGCGCGGACGTAGTCGCGCGCGGTCTCGACCATGGTCGCTGCGCGGACCGTGCGGGCGTACTGCACCCATTCGTTGATCCCGATGGCCGCGATCAGGATGACGGGGGCCCACGCCGCCTCAGTTGCGGCGGGGAAGACCGCGCGCGCAAGGCCCGCCACCAGAAGCGCGATCAGGATGGTCGGGAAGCTGAGGATGACGTCGGCCAGACGCATCAGCGTCGCGTCCAGCCACCCGCCGAGATAGCCCGAGAGCAGCCCCAGCGCGACGCCGATCGTCGCCGACAGCGCCACGGCCCCCACGCCGATGCCGATGGAGACCCGCGCGCCGTAGAGGATGGCCGAGAGCAGGTCGCGCCCCTGGTTGTCGGTGCCGAGCGGAAAGCGGGGATCGCCGCCCTCCGCGAAGGCGGGCGGCAGCTCGGCGTCGATCAGGTTGAACGCGCCGAGCGCGGTCGGGTCGGACGGCGCGAGCCATGGCGCGAGCCATGGCGCGAGAAACGCGGCGAGGATCAGGCCGGCCGCGACGGCGCCCGCGACCCAGACCGACGGCGGCGCCCTCATGCCGCCTTCACGCGCAGCCGCGGGTCGACCACGGCGTAGAGCAGATCGACCGCCATGTTGAGGACGACGAACATCAGCCCGACGAACAGCAGATAGGCGGTCATCACCGGCACGTCGACGAAGCTCACGGCCTGAATGAACAGCAGGCCCATGCCCGGCCACTGGAACACCGTCTCGGTCACGATGGCGAAGGCGACCAGAGAGCCGATCTGCAAGCCGGTCACCGTGATCACCGGCATCAGCGCGTTGCGCAGCGCGAGGCGAAAATGGATGTAGCGCGCCGGCAGGCCCCGGGCGCGGGCGTAGCGGATGTAGTCGGTGGAGAGCACGTCGATCATCTCGGAGCGCACCAGCCGCATGATCAGCGTCAGCGAGTAGAGCGCGAGCGTCAGCGACGGAAGGAGCAGCGCCCGGCGCCCGGCGTCGGTAAGAAAGCCGGTGCTCCACCAGCCCAGGTCGACCACCTCCCCGCGGCCGAAGGAGGGCAGCCATCTCAGCGACACCGAAAACATGAGGATCAGGACGATCCCGGTGACGAAGGTCGGGGTCGAGACCCCCACGAGCGATAGGCTCTGGATCAGCCGCGCCAGCCAGCCGTCTGGCCTGAGGGCGCAGACCACGCCGAGCGGGATGCCGACGGCGAGCGAGAGCATCGTCGCGACGAGAACCAGCTCAAGCGTGGCGGGCAGCCGCTCGGCGATCAGCTCGACCACCGGCCGCTGGTTGCGGTAGCTGACCCCCAGATCGCCCGTCGCGACCCGCCCCACGAAGGCCGCGTACTGGACGAAGACCGGCCGGTCGAGCCCCAGGCGGGCGCGCAGCGCGGCGATCTCCTCCTGGCTCGCCTCCTCGCGCGCCATGATCCGCACGGGGTCGCCGACGAAGCGGAACATCGCGAACGCGATGGCGGTGACGGCGAGCGTGACGAGAAGGGCCTGGAAGAGCCGGCCGAGCAGGACGCGGACCAACGCCTCTTCCGGCTCAGTCGACGCGCGCGAACCAGAGGCGCACGAACTCGTCGGCGAAGACCGGCAGCTCGACCTTGTCCGACATCGCCCACGCGACCGGCTGCTGATGCAGCGGCACGAAATAGGCCTCGTCCCGCGCGATCTTGAGCGCCTCGGTCAGAAGCCCGCGCCGCTTCGGCTCGTCGAGCTCGACCGCAGCCGCCTGGGTCAGCGCGTCTAGCCGCGGGTCGGAGAGCCCGTTGGGGTTGTTCCCGCCCATGCCGCCGTCGCGGGTGTGCAGCAGCGCGCTCAGCACGCTGTAGCCGTCCATCGCCGGCAGGGTCGCCCAGCCGAGCATGTAGGCGTCCGCCTCGCCGCGATCGACGAGCGGGAAGAAGGTCGCGCGGCTCTCGGTGGTCAGCTCGGTCTCGACCCCGACGCGCGTCCACATGCCGGCGATGGCGACGCAGATCGCCTCGTCGTTGATGTAGCGGTTGTTGGGGCAGTTCAGCTTGGTCTTGAAGCCGTCCGGATAGCCGGCCTCGGCCATCAGCGCCTTCGCGCGGTCGGGGTCGTAGGCGGCGGGCGTGTCGAGGGCGGCGTCGTAGCCGGGCACCGGCGGGGCGACCATCAGGCCGACGTTGCGCGAGCCGCCGCGCATGACGCGCGCGCGAATGGTCTCGAGGTCGATGGCGTGGGCGAGCGCCTGCCGAACCCGGACGTCCTTCATCGGGTTCGGCTGGCCGGGCATCGCGAGCAGTTCGTCGCGGTGGTTCAGGCCGAGGAAGATGAGCCGCAGCGCCGGCTCCTGCTCCACCTTGAACCCCGGCGTGGCGCCGATCCGGTCGAGATCCTGCAGCGGCGCCGGCGCCACGAAGTCGATCTCGCCCGACAGCAGCGCCGCGACCCGAGTGGCGTCTGCGCCGATCGGGCGGAATTCGATCCGGTCGAGGTTGTGGCGCGGCGCGTCCCACCACGCCTCGTTGACGACGAGGTCGATGCCTGCGTCGGGGCGATAGCTCTCAAGCTTGAACGGTCCGGTCCCGTTGGCGTGGGTCGAGGCGTAGGTCGTCGCGCCGGTGGTGATGTTGCCGGGCAGCTCGGCGTCGTTGGCCGCCAGCCACTCGGCGTCCATGATGAACACCCCCGTCAGATCGTTGAGCAGCAGCGGATAGGGGCCGCTCAGCAGGATATCGACGGTGTGCTCGTCCACTTTCTCGACGCCCGTGACGTTCGACACGTTCCCGCGCGCGCGGGCGTCGGGGTGCGTCAGACGGGTCAGCGAGGCGACGACGTCGTCTGCGGTGAAGGCGGCCCCGTCGTGGAACGTCACGCCCTGACGCAGGGTGAAGCGCCAGCGGTCCGGCGCCACCACCTGCCAGGACGTCGCGAGCGCCGGTTCGATGGCGAGCGTGTCGGAACGGCGGACCAGCGGATCATAGACGTGGTGCAGAACGTTCGAAGTGAAGCTCTCAGTGTGGGCGTAGGGATCGAATGTCGCGATGTCGCCCTGAGACGACCAGCGGAGCGTCTTTGCGTCGGCTGGAGCCGCGACGGCGGCAAGCGCGACGGCGCACGCCGCGATGAGTGCGGTCGAAGGGATCATCACGGCGCATCCTCTACCGGTGGACAGGCGACGCAGCTGTCGCATCCGCAGCCCGTTAACCGATTCGTAGCCGAGCCCGATCGGGTTCGCCAACGAATTCGCATGCGCCGTCGACGGCGTAGCGCACGCGAGCAGGGCGGCCCGAAGCGCCGTCGTCGGAAGGCGGCGGCGTATCGATCAATGGCGGCGCGAACCGGGCCGCGTCGCGACACGGCCTGATCGAGCTGCCGGACCAGGCTCGCCGTGGACCCGGTCGGGTGAACGTGCGACGGGCCCGCTTCGCGTCTCCTGCGGTCGCTCAGCCGGCTAGACGCCCATCTGCTTCCGCGCAGCGTGGCTTCGGCTTCGGCTGCGGGAGTGGGTGGAACATGGGGGCATGCTGCAAGCGCTCGGGGCGAGAACGGCGATCAGCCATCGAGCGCAGCGGCACTTGCGACGGTTAAACGGGCAGCAGCCCTCGCCGACCCGAGCGTGACCCCAATGTTATGCCCACTTCCTGCTCCTGCTGTTCAAGAACCGCATGACTTCGGCCGAGCCGATCTCGGTGATCTT
>CAYGUQ010000360.1:0-4943 GCA_964352995.1 uncultured Rhodobacterales bacterium | reverse complement strand
GCCAGAAACGCGTCGAACTCGCGCGTCATCTCCTGAACCGCGGCGGCGCCGGCGGCGTCGGCTTTCGCCGCCGTCTCGAGCCGCTGCGCCGCCGCCGCGAGTCTCAGCCCGCCCAGCATCCTGGCCGAGGACTTGACGCTGTGGGCGGCGCGGGCGCAGCTCTCGAAATCGCCCGCCTCCATCGCCTTGGGCAGCTCGGCGAGACTGCGCCGGCCGTCCGCCGCGAAGAGCTCCAGCAGCTTCGGGAAGCGCCCTCCCATGGCGGCCCGCGACGCCTCGAACGCCGCGACGTCCAACGTCGGCGGCTCGTCTGCGACGGCTTCCCCCCTTTCGGGTGCGGCGTGCGACGCCGCGACGGCTGCGACGCGCTCGGCGGCGACAGGATCGGCGGGGGAGGGTTCGGGCCGGAGATTTCGGCGCGGCGTCGGCGGCTCGAACACGAACGCCGGGGCGTCGTCGCCGGCCGACGTCTGCGCCTCCGGCTCTGTCGGGGGGCGGAGGCGATCGCGGGTCCACTTGCCGATCATGCGGACGAGATCGCCTTCGCGCACGGGCTTCGTCATGTAGTCGCACATCCCGGCGGCGAGACAGCGCTCGCGGTCGCCCTTCACGGCGTTGGCGGTGAGGGCGACGACGGGCGTGTCGGGTCGCTGGCCCTGCTCGATCATGCTTCGGATCGCGCCGGCGGCGGCTAAGCCGTCCATCACGGGCATCTGGCAGTCCATCAGCACGATGTCGAAGCGGCCGGCCCGGAAGGCCTCCACGGCCTCCGCGCCGTTCTCCGCCTGCACGACCTCGCAGCCGAGGTCGTCAAGCAGCGTCAGGGCGTACATCTGGTTGACGCGGTCGTCCTCGACGAGCAGGACGCGCAGGCCCTTCGGGAGCGCCGCGCGCGGCGCCTCCGCCTGTCGCGCCAGCTCGAAGATCTTGCGATGCGCCACGGCGCTGGCGATCTGGCGCGCGACGTTCTCGGCGATCAGCGGCGGCTCCAGCATCGCGTCGACGCCGCAGGCCGACGCCGGCTTCTCGGCGGTCGTGACGCTGCTGGGCTTCAGCCACATCGCCTTTGGGCGCAGGCCGGTCCGCCCGGCGAGGTCAAGCAGCGCGTTCAGCGCGTCGGCCGAGGCGACGACGTCCTGGAAGACGACGATGTCGAAGGGGTCGAGCCTCGCGGCCTCGCCGGCGACGGCGGCCCTGGCGGCCTCGATGTCGGCGACGCCGACCGCGACCGCCCCGGCGCAGTCGAGCGTCTCGACAAGCACGCTGCGGATGCAGGGGTGCGCGACGGCGACGAGGATCTTCTGCGCCGCGCAGACGCCCATCTCGCGGCGCATGAAGCGGTTGTTGGGGATCACGCGGCAGGGCAGTTCGAGGGTGAACGTCGTCCCCCGGCCCGGCGCGCTCCGGACCTTCAGGTCGCCGCCCAACAGCTCCACGAAGCGCCGCGTGATGCTGAGGCCGAGACCTGTGCCGCCGAAGCTGCGCGTCGTGGAGCCGTCCGCCTGACGGAACGGCTCAAAGATCACCGCGGCCTGCTGCTCGGTCATGCCGATGCCGGTGTCCTGCGCCTCGAAGCGGATCCACATCGGCCCGCCCGGCGCGCCGCGGGGCCGGTTGAGGCCGATGTTGAGCATCACATGGCCGTCCGCGGTGAACTTGATCGCGTTAGACAGCAGGTTGGTCAGGATCTGGCGCAGCCGCAGCGGGTCCGTCATCACGGTGCGCGGCACGTAGCGCGGCATGTTGACGACGAGCTCCAGCCGCTTCTCCGCCGCGAGCACGTTCATCGCCTTGGCCACGTCCTCGACCAGTTCGGCGAGGTTCGTCTCGACGCTCTCGACCTCCAGCTTGCCGGCCGACACCTTGGAGAAGTCGAGTATCTGGTTGATGATCGTCAGAAGGGCCTCGGCCGAGCGCGTCATCGTCTCCGTCTCGAGCCTCTGCTTCTCCGTGAGCGGTCCCTTGCGCACCAGATCGGCCATGCCGATGATCGCGTTCAGCGGCGTGCGGATCTCGTGGCTCATGTTGGCGAGGAACCGTGATTTCTGCTCGCTCGCCGCGAGCGCCGCGGCGGCGGCCTGCTGCGCGAGCCGGGACTGCCGCAGCACGAGCGTCATCACGACGACGGTCATCAGCGCTCCGCCGAGGATGGCGACGAGCGGCCCTGTCTCGCGCGCGGCGACGTACTGAAGCAGCGGCGTCCGCCGCCAGTCGAGGTCGAGCCGCAGCGTCATGTCCGCGAGCGGGATGTCGACCTGCCGGCGCAGGCCGGCTTCGGCGTCGGCCTCTGGCGTCGGCGCAAACAGCTCCGCCGTCCGGTCGCCGCGTCGGATCTGCGCGCCGAGAATGCGCAGGCCGTCCTCGATGCGGACGGTCCGCAGCATCTCCAGCACGTCGACCTCGGCGAAGGCGAGGCCGTCGATTCGGCCCGGCGCGCGGGCGGTGGGCGCGATCACCGTCAGCCGCCCCGCCGGGGCGTCCGTTCCCCGGTCGTCGAGCGCCGGTCCGGAAATGGTCTGGCGTTCGGCGGGTGAGAGCGCCTGAAGCGCGTCGAGCGCCTTGAGCAGGGCGGGCGACAGGTCGCTGCGGTCGACGACGGTCGCGGCAGGATCCGCCCGCCTCGCGAGCAGGGCGAGGTCGCCGGGCGCTGCGCCTGGGGCCGGCGCCCAGCCCTGGCCGAGGACGAGCGGCGAGGTCTCGATCGTCGCCGAGCTGACGAAGGTGGTGAGCTCGTCCGCCAGAACGCTCTGCGAGGCGGCGTAGTAGCGCGCGATGCTTTCCGCCGCCGCCACGACCTCGCCGAAGGCCTCCGTCAGCTCCAGCCTGAGTTCGTTCGCCGCAAGCGTCTCCTGCGCTTCGTCGAAGACGGTGTGGTCGCGCGTCAGCGCGAGGCCGACCGCGGCCATGATCAGGACCGGCATGGCCAGCGCGAGCTGCGGCGTGCGCCGCGCCAGCCAGTTCCCGCCGCCGGGGGCTTTCTCGGATCGGCTCAGCATTCCCATTCCCTCACAGCGCGTTCGCGGCCGACGAGCGCGCCGTCGGGCTCGTCGGCTTCGGCGCGACGGAAGGCGCGGGCGGCCTCGCCAGCCTCGCGCGCGTCTTCTTCGCCGGCGTCGCAGCCGCGCGCCGAACGGCTTCAGGTCCGTGCATGCCCGTACGGCCCTCCCTCCAGGCGGTGTCGAGCGCCAGTCGCGCCGGGTCATGAGCTAGAGCAGAAAGGTTCTGTCACCGTTGACGGCGGCGCCGCGACGTTCGGCGGGCGCGGGGACGGCCCGCGGGGCAAGTCGGGCGGACGGTGGCGCCCTGCCGGCGTTCAGCTCTGGCCGCGTCGCGCCGCGCGTGCGCCCAGAGCGCCGATCAGCGCGTCGGCGCTCAGGCCGATCGCCGCCACGCAGAGCCCCAGAACCAGCCCCTTGCCGACGTCGCTCGACGAGAGGGCGCGCTGCATCTCCTGCCCGAGGTCCTGCGTGCCGATGAACGCCGCGATGATCACCATGAAGAGCGCGAACATCACCGCCTGATTGAGCCCGACCAGCATCGTCGGGGCGGCGAGCGGCGCCTCCACCGCCCAGAGACGCCGCCAGCGGCTCGCGCCCGCCATGTCGGCGGCCTCCAGCAGCTGCGGCGGCGCCCCGCGCAGACCCTCGACGGTGTAGCGCAGCAGCGGCGCCGCCGCGAGAATGGCCACGGCCGCGATGGCGGCGACGTCGGTCACGCCGAACAGCATGATGACGGGGATGAGGTAGATGAAGCTCGGGAAGGTCTGCACCGTGTCGCAGAGCGCGAGCACCGCCTGCGACCGGCGCGGCCCGCGGGCGGCCCAGACGGCCAGCGGCAGGCTCGCGCAGGCCGCGACGACCAGGGCGAAGCAGACCATGTAGAGCGTGATCATCGAGCGGTCCCACCAGCCCGAGAGCGCGATGAAAGCGCCGTAGCCAAGCAGCGTCAGGCCGAGGCGCCTGCCCCCGAAGCGCCACCCGACGCCCGCCATGAGGGCGAGCGCGGCCGCTGTCGGCACGGCGAGGAAGGCGTCGCGCATCGGCGTCAGCACGCCGCCGGTGAGCCGCCCGCGCAGGGCGTAGGTGTAGGGGTCGAGCGCCGCCACGAGCCGGTCGACGCCCGCGTCGAGCGGGTCCGCGAGGCTGAGCGCCTCCCGCCGCCCCACTTCCGCCAGCAGCGGAAGGAAGGCCGAGAGCGCCCAGGCGAGGCCCGCCAGCGCCAGCCACGCCAGCCATGGGCGGTTGCGCGCGGCCCAGCCCCGGCTCGCCTCGGCGTGGGCGGGGCGGCGGTCGGCCCAGGCCCGCGTGAGGCGGTCGAGCAACACGGCCAGCAGCACGATGGTGACGCCGATCTCGATCGACTGGCCGATCCGCAGCGCCTGCAGCAACTGGAGCAGGCGCTGGCCGAGCCCCGGCATGCCGATGAAGCTCGCCAGCACGACCATCGCGAGCGACTGCATCGCGACCTGGTTGACCCCCAGCAGCAGCGCGTCGCGGGCCGTCGGCAGGCGCACCCGCGTCAGGAGCTGCCAGTCGGTCGCCCCGGCCATCCGGCCCGCCTCGACGATCTCCGCCGGCACCGCCTTCAGGCCGAGCAGCGTCATGCGCGCCATCGGCGGGGCGGCGAAGATGATGGTCGCCGCGGCGCCCGCCTTCGGCCCGACGCCGACGAAGACGACGACAGGTATCATGTAGGCGAAGTGCGGCAGGGACTGCGCGACGTTGAGCAGCGGCGTCAGCGCGGCCTCCACCCAAGGCCGCCGCCACGCCGCGACGCCGAGGACGAGCCCCAGCGCGGCCGCAGCCGGCGCCGCCGCCAGCACGACCGACAGCGTCTCCATGGCGAGCTTCCACTGCCCGAGCGCCGCGATCCAGACGAAGGTCAGCCCGGCCAGCGCCGCGAGCCGCCAGCCGCCCAGCGCGCGCCCGAGACAGGCGGCGGAG
>CAYGUQ010000359.1:0-4946 GCA_964352995.1 uncultured Rhodobacterales bacterium | reverse complement strand
CCCAGCGCCCGACGGATCGCCGCGAGCCGCCCGCCCTCGGCCCGGCTGAGGCCCCAGTCCGGCGGCTCGTCCCGGCCGGCGAGCACCGCCGCCGCGCGGCGCAGCCAGTCCGGCGCCGCCCCGGCCGACCGCTCCGCCGCGACGAGCGGAGCCAGCGCCGCCGCGTCGGCGCCCGGCGCGACCTTCTCCAGCACGCCCGCCGCCGCCATCGCGTCGAGCGCGGCGACCGGGTCGGGCGCGCCGAGCAGCCTGCGCATCTCGTGGCCGACGCGCTCGCGCGAGAGCCGCGCCAGACCGTCTTTCGCGGCGGCGCAGGCGGCCGCGCCCTCGGCGTCCACCCCGGCCCGCCCATGCTGCGCGGTGAAGCGGAAGAAGCGCAGGATGCGCAGATAGTCCTCCTCGATCCGCCGGCGCGCCTCGCCGATGAACCGCACCCGCCCTGCCCGCAGGTCCGCCATCCCGCCGAGGGGGTCGAGCACGGCGCCGTCGGCGTCGGCGTAGAGCGCGTTCATCGTGAAGTCGCGGCGCGCGGCGTCCTCGGCGACGTCTTCGGTGAAGGCCACCTCGGCGCGGCGCCCGTCCGTCGCCACGTCGCGGCGCAGCGTCGTCGTCTCGAAGCCGCGCCCTCCGACGACCGCGGTCACGGTCCCGTGCTCAAGACCGGTGGGGACCGCCTTCAGCCCCGCCCGCTCCAGCAGCGCGATGGTGCGCTCCGGCGGCGCGGCGACGCAGAGGTCGACGTCCTGCGCCTCCCGTCCCATCAGCGCGTCGCGCACGCAGCCGCCGACGAAGAGCGGCCGGGCCGGCGCCAGCGCCGCCATAACCGCGCGCGTCGCGGGCTCCGCCAGCCACGCCGGCGCGATGCGCACCGGCGCAGGGCTCACGCGGCGCCTTCCTCGGTCTCCGCCCGCGCCTGCGAGACCCGTTCGGCCAGACCGCGCAGGATGCCGGCGGTGGCGCCCCAGATCATGCGTCCGCGCCACGGCATCGCCCAGAAATCCCGCGCCTCCCCCTTCCAGGAGACGGTGCGGCGCTCGTGGCGCGAGAGGTCCATGAGCCAGTCGAGCGGCGTCTCGAAGACGTCGGCCACCTCGCCGGGCTCGGGCCTCGGCGTGAAGTCGCCGGGCGCGAGGCCCACGAAGGGGTGGATCAGATAGCCGGTGCGCGTGGCGTAGGCCGGCAGCGCGCCCAGCACCGTCACCGCGGCGGGCGGCAGGCCGACCTCCTCCTCCGACTCGCGCAGCGCCGCGGCCAGCGGCGAGGCGTCGCCGGGGTCGATCTTGCCGCCGGGAAAGGCGATCTGGCCGGCGTGGGCGCGCATCGTCGCCGGCCGCTCGGTGAGCACGACGCAGAGCCCTGAAGGCCGCGGCGTCAGCGCGCACAACACCGCCGCCGGCGTCAGAGCCTCCAGCGGCGCGAGGCCGGGATTGAGCGCATGGTCGCCGTCGAGCCGCAGCGCCGCGCCGCGCCGCGTCCGCGGCGGTCCCGACACGCCGCCCTCCAGCGCCAGCGCGGCGCGCAGCAGCGCCTCGCCGACCGGCGCGGCGGCCGCGCCGCGCGCCGTTGCGCCCGCGTCGCTCAAGCCTCCAGCTCGTCGGCGGGCTGGATCGGGAAGAAGGCCCCGCCCGAGGCGACGCCGAACCACGCGCGCCCGTCCACCGTCCGCGTCTCGCCCTCCTCCACCAGCCGGTAGAAGGTCTTGCGGTCGATGAGCGCCTCCAGCCCGCCGCGCACATGCACGTAAGGCCGCGGCGCGCCGTCCGCGCCCCGCGCCACGCGGATCGGGTTGTCGGGCCCCGCGCGGGTCTCGTCGCCGACATGGGTCGCGAACACCAGCGCGTCGCCCTCCCGGCGATAGTCGACGGCGACGAAGGGCGCGTCGTCGACGACGATCCCGAGCTTCTCCACCGGCGTCACCAGATAGATGCGGTCGCCCTCGCGCTTGAGGACCGAGGAGAACAGGCGCACCATGGCCGGGCGGCCGATGGGCGAGCCCTCGTGGGTCCATGTCCCGTCGGCGGCGATGCGGATGTCGATCTCGCCGCAATAGGGCGGGTTCCACAGATGCACCGGCGCAGGCCCGCGCGCCTTGCGCGCCTCGGCCGCGGCGCGGGCGAGCGCGTCGGCGGGCGCGTCCGGCGCCGCTTTGGCGGGCAGTTCCGCCGCGGGATTGCGCGTCCGGGTCATTGTCCGCCTCGTGATCGATGACGACTGTCGACAAGCATCGGGTTCAGGCTACGCTTTGGACGACGAACAGGCAAAGCCCGCCGCGGGCATGGGGGAACAGCATGAGCGCAGACGCCGTCGCCGAGATCGAAGCCGCCGGTCAGACGCTCGCGCGCGCCCGCGACGAGATATCCAAGCGCGTGATCGGGCAGCAGGCCGTCGTCGACCTGGTGCTTAACGCGCTGATCTCCGGCGGCCACGCGCTGCTCGTCGGCGCGCCTGGCCTCGCCAAGACGCGGCTGGTCGAAACCCTTGGCGTCGTTCTGGGAATGAACGCCAAGCGTGTGCAGTTCACGCCCGACCTGATGCCCGCCGACATCCTCGGCGCCGAGGTGCTGGAGGAGGGCCGCGACGGCGCGCGCGACTTCCGCTTCATCGAAGGCCCGATCTTCTGCCAGCTGCTGATGGCCGACGAGATCAACCGCGCCTCCCCGCGCACCCAGTCCGCGCTGCTGCAGGCCATGCAGGAGAAGGTGGTGACGGTCGCCGGCGCGAATCGCCGGCTTCCCCACCCGTTCCACGTGCTGGCGACGCAGAACCCGATCGAGCAGGAGGGCACCTATCCGCTGCCCGAGGCGCAGCTCGACCGCTTCATCCTGCAGGTGGACGTCGACTACCCCTCGCTGGAGGACGAGCGCCGCATCGTGCTCGCGACCACCGGCGTCGACGACGCTCACGCCGAGCCGGTGATGGGGCCGGGCGATCTGGAGGGCATCCAGAAGACCGTGCGCCGGATGCCCGCCGGCGAGACCGTGGTCGACGCGATCCTGAAGATCGTCCGCGCCGCGCGGCCCGACGAGCCCGGCGCGCACGAGGCCGTGAAGCGCAACGTAGCCTGGGGTCCGGGGCCGCGCGCCGCGCAGGCGCTGATGATGGCGGTCCGCGCCAAGGCGCTCATCGAAGGGCGGCTCGCGCCGTCGATCGCCGACGTCGTCGCCCTCGCCCGCCCGGCGATGAAGCACCGCATGGCGCTGACCTTCGCGGCGAAGGCCGAGGGCGGGACGGTCGACGCGGTGATCGACGAGATCGCCGCGCGCGAGCTGTCGCCAGCCTCAGCCGCGGCGGCATGAGCCCGGCCCCGCTCAGTCAGCCGGGCGCGCGGCGGGCGACCGGCGGCGGCCGCCGCGCGCCGGGCCTGACGCCTTCGAGCGGATTGGCGACATGAGCGCCGCGCGGGTCGAACGGGTCGGCCCCGGCTGGCTCAGGCGCGACGCCGAGCGCATCTCGGGCGCGCTGCCGCCGCTGATGGTGGAGGCCCAGCGCCTCGCCGCGACCGTCTCCGCCGGCGTCCACGGCCGCCGCCGCGCCGGCCCGGGCGAGACGTTCTGGCAGTACAGGCAGGCGATGCCCGGCGATCCGCTGACCTCGATCGACTGGCGGCGCTCGGCGCGCTCGGACCACGTCTACATCCGCGAAATGGAGTGGGAGTCGGCCCAGACGGTCTGGATCTGGCGCGACGACGCGCTGTCGATGGACTACCGCTCCGACGCCGCGCCCCGCACAAAGGGCGAGCGCGCGGCGCTGCTCGCCATGGCGCTCAGCGTGCTGCTGGTGCGCGGCGGCGAGCGCGTGGGCCTGATGGGCTCGGACGCGCAGCGGCCGCTCTCCGGCGAGACCCAGCTCCGTCGCCTGGCGCTTGCGCTGAGCAAGGACCGGGAAGGCCGCGGCGACGTCGGCGCGCCGCCGCCAGCGCCTTTCCAGCGCGGCGGCAAGGCGGTGTTCCTCAGCGACTTCTTCGGCCCGCTCGAACCGCTCGAGGCTGCGATGACCGCCGCCGCGCAGGCCGGCGTGCGCGGCTCGCTGGTGCAGATCCTGGACCCCGCCGAGGAGCATTTCCCCTTCGACGGGCGGATGATCTTCGAGAGCATGGGCGGCGAGGTCGATTTCGAGACCCACCGCGCCCGCGGCCTCGCCGAGGCCTATCGCAAGCGCCTCGCCGAACGCCGCGACGCGCTCGACAGGCTCGCGCGGCGCTGCGGCTGGCGGCTGACCGCGCACCACACCGACGTCAGCCCGCGCCGCGGGCTCATCTGGCTCTACGGGGCCGTCAGCGGAGGAGCCGTGTGATGCTGAGCCTCGGCGGCCTCGCCTTCCTCAATCCCTGGCTTCTGGTCGCGCTCGCGGCGTTGCCGGCGCTGTGGTGGCTGCTGCGCGCGACGCCGCCCTCGCCGAAGCGATTCGCGTTCCCCGGCGTGCGCCTGCTGCTAGGACTCGACGATCAGGAGCGGATGCCGGAGAAGACGCCGTGGTGGCTGCTGCTGCTGCGCTGCCTCGTGGCGGCGCTCGCCATCCTCGCCTTCGCGGAGCCGCTGATGAACCCGCGCGCCCAGCTGTCGGGCGACGGCCCGCTGCTGCTGCTGATGGACGGCGGCGCGGCGAGCGCGCCGGACTGGGACGCGCGGCGCGCCCGCGCGCTGGAGACGCTGGCGCAGGCCGAGCGCGCCGACCGCCCGGTCGCCTTCGTGTCGATGGCCCGCCTGCCCGCAGGCGACGCGCCGCTGGCGCTGCGCCCCGCGGCCGACTGGCGCGGCGAGGTCGAGGCGGCGCTGCCCGCGCCCTGGGCGCCGCAGCGCGCCGAGACGGCGGCGCGGCTGGCCGGCGCCGGCTTCTCGGAGGCGGTCTGGATCACCGACGGCCTCGCGCATGACCCGACCGGGACCGAGGCGCTCGGCGCGGCTCAGGCGCTGCAGCCGGGTGTAGACCGCGTCGATATCGGGGCG
>CAYGUQ010000358.1:0-4956 GCA_964352995.1 uncultured Rhodobacterales bacterium | reverse complement strand
GGAGCGTTCTATGCGCGCTGCTCGTCGCCGCAGCTGGGAGGTGCGGGCGCGCGTCGGGGCGCCGCGCGTGGGGCGGCGGCCCTTGCGACTGGCTTCTACGCGTTCAGAGGCCCTCGACGCACATGGCGACGCCCATGCCGCCGCCGATGCAGAGCGTGGCGAGGCCCTTCTTCGCGCCGCGGCGCTTCATCTCGAAGAGCAGCGTGTTGAGGATGCGCGCGCCCGAGGCGCCGATCGGGTGGCCGATGGCGATGGCGCCGCCGTTCACGTTCACGATCGCGGGGTTCCAGCCCATGTCCTTGTTCACGGCGCAGGCCTGGGCGGCGAAGGCCTCGTTGGCCTCCACGAGATCGAGGTCCTCGGCCTTCCAGCCGGCCTTCTCCAGCGCCTTGCGGCTCGCGGGGATCGGGCCGGTGCCCATGATCGCGGGGTCGACGCCGGCGGTGGCGTAGCTCGCGATGCGCGCCAGCGGCGCGATCCCGCGGCGCTCGGCCTCGGCCTCGGTCATCAGCACCAGCGCGGCCGCGCCGTCGTTGAGCCCCGAGGCGTTGCCCGCCGTCACAGTGCCGTCCTTCGAGAAGGCCGGCCGCAGCTTGGCCATCGCCTCGACGGTGGCGCCGTGGCGGATGTACTCGTCATGCTCGGTGACGACGTCGCCCTTGCGCGTCTTCACCGTCACGGGCGCGATCTCGTCGGCGAAGCGGCCGGCCTTCTGCGCGGCCTCGGCCTTGTTCTGCGAGGCCACGGCGAAGGCGTCCTGCTCGTCGCGGGTGAGCTGCCACTTCGAGGCGACGTTCTCTGCGGTCGTGCCCATGTGGTAGCCGTTGAAGGCGTCCCACAGCCCGTCCTTGATCATGGTGTCGATGAACTTCACGTCGCCCATCTTGGTGCCGGCGCGCATGTGGGCGCAGTGCGGGCTGAGCGACATGCTCTCCTGCCCGCCGGCGACGACGATGTCGGCGTCGCCCAGCAGGATGTGCTGCGCGCCGAGCGCGACCGAGCGCAGGCCCGAGCCGCAGACCTGGTTGATCGTCCACGCCGCGCTTTCGAGCGGCAGGCCGGCCTTCACATGCGTCTGGCGCGCCGGGTTCTGGCCGACGCCGGCCGTCAGGACCTGTCCGAGGATGGTCTCCGACACCGCGCCGGGCTCGAGCCCCGCGCGCTCCAGCGCCGCCTTCACCGCGACGACGCCGAGATCGTCCGCGGCGACGCCTGCGAACGCCCCGTTGAACGACCCCACCGGCGTGCGCGCGGCCGAGGCGATGACGATGTTGGTCATGGCGGTTTTTCCCTCACAAGGTCTCCGGCGCGCCCGTTCCGGTCTGCGCCGCGGGCGGACGATAACAAAGCATGAATGCCCCGCCCATAGCCAACGCGGGCTGCGCCAAGCGGCCCAGCGCCGCGCCCTTCGCACATGCGCCCGGTCTTTGAATCAGGACGGTTGCGGCGCGGCGCCGCGCGGCGCTACTGTAGTGTGCAAGGGCGAAGCGCCCGCAGGGAGGGCTGAGCCATGATGGATGGGAACGAGGGCGACAAACCGGCCCCGATCGTCATCAAGAAGTATGCGAACCGGCGGCTCTACAACACCGCCAAGAGCAGCTACGTCACGCTGGAGCACCTCTCGACGATGGTGCGCGCGGGCGACGATTTCGTGGTCTACGACGCCAAGACCGGCGAGGACATCACCCGCAGCGTGCTGACCCAGATCATCTTCGAGGAGGAGGCGAAAGGCGCCAGCCTGCTGCCCGCGACCTTCCTACGCCAGATCATCCGGCTCTACGGCGACACGCTTCAGGGCTTCGTGCCGGGCTATCTCGAAGCATCCATGGAGACCTTCACGCGCAATCAGGAGAAGATGCGCGAGCATGTCAGCGCGACCTTCGGCAAGAACCCCGCCTTCGCGGGCTTCGAGGCGATGGCCCGCACCAACATGGAGTGGTTTCAGAACGCCATGGCGATGTTCTCGCCCTATGCGGGGCTCGGCAAGAACGAACAGGGCGTCGCCAAGCCCGCCGCGCCCAAGGCGTCGCCGGCCGACGACGAGCTCGACGCCATGAAGAAGCGCCTGTCGGACATGCAGGAGCAGCTCGACCGCCTCGCCAAGAACGGCTGAGGCGGCGACAGCGGCCGGACCCGTTCGACCAGTCGGGCTCGGCCAATCGAGCTCGGCTTGCAGGCGTACCGTCGCTCAGCCCGTAGCGGCTCAGCCCGTCGGCGCGCCGGGGCCTTCGGCGCCGCTCTCGAAGCCGAGGGTTCCGGGGTCGAAGGCGTAGCGCGCGCCGCAGAACTGGCAGTCGGCCGTCACCTTGCCCTCCGGCGTCGTCATCGTCTCGATGTCGCGCGCCGAGTACTGCGCCATGGCCGCCTCGACCCGCTCCCGCGAGCAGGTGCAGCCGAAGGCGACCGGCTGCGCGGGCCAGACGCGCGGGCGCTCCTCGTGAAACAGCCGCAGCAGCAGCCGCTCGGCCCCGACGACGGGCCCGAGGAGTTCGTGCGCCTCGGCGGTGTCGAGCAGGATGTTGACGCGGCGCCAGGCCTCGGCGCCGTCGCCCATCGCCGCGACGTCCTCGGCGCGCATCAGCCCGTCCTCGGCGGACGGCTCGGCCGGGGCCGCGTGGGGCGAGGCCTTGGGAAGCTGCTGCAGCATCACGCCGCCGCCGCGCCACTTCGCCGCCTCCCCCGGCGCCGCGCTCAGCGCGGCGGACAGGTGGAAGCGCGTCGCGATCTGCTCAGACTGCGCGAAATAGGTCTCGGCGCAGGCCGCCAGCGACCCGCCCGCGAGCGGCGTCATGCCCTGATAGGGCCGCATGTCCGGCCCCTGGTCGATGGTCATGGCGAAGAGGCCCGGCCCGAGCAGGGCGAAGGGGTCCTCCCCGAAACCCTCGGCGGCGGTGGAGGCCGCGGCCACGCGCTCCGCGTCGAAGCTTGCGTAGGCGCGGATGCGCGCGGGCTCGCCGGCCTCGGTCGGGCTGAAATAGTCGGTCGCGATCAGGCGCACGGCGCCTTCGCTGCGCACCTGGAGGCTCAGCCGCCAGCGCAGCTTCAGCGTCTGCCCGATCAGCGCGGTCAGAAGCGCCGCCTCCGCCGTCAGGGCCGAGACCGCCGCCGGATAGGCGTGCTGGGCCAGTATGGCCTCCAGCGCAGTGTCGAGCCGCGCCACGCGGCCCCTGACGTCGGCGCGCTCCAGCTCGAAGGGAAGCACGGTGTCGTCGCCGGAGGGCGCCGCCTGCGGCGCGTGCCGGATGTCGTCGTCCATGAACCGCTCCCGGCGCTTGGGTGTGTCCGTCTTATCCGCCGCCGCCCGCGCCGCGCAACCGGGCCGCGGGGGGACGCGCCCTCAGACCAGCCGGCTCTGCTCCACCGCGGCGCCAATGAAGCTGGCGAACAGCGGGTGCGGCTGGAAGGGCTTCGACTTCAGCTCGGGATGGAACTGCACGCCGACGAACCACGGATGGTCGCGGATCTCCACGATCTCCGGCAGCGCGCCGTCGGGCGAGAGGCCGGAGAACACGAGCCCCGCCGCCTCCAGCCGCTCGCGATAGGCGATGTCGACCTCGTAGCGGTGGCGGTGGCGTTCGCTGATCCGCGTCGCGCCGTAGGCCTGCGCGGCGTGGCTGCCCTCGGTCAGAACCGCGTCGTAGGCGCCGAGCCGCATCGTCCCGCCCTTGGCGTCGGTCGCCTTGCGGCGCACCGTCCGGCCGTTCTCGACCCATTCCGACATGTGGTAGATCACGTGCTCGAAGCGCGCCGCGGCGGCCTCGTGGTCGAATTCCTGGCTGCCGGCGGAGTTCATGCCGGCGAGGTTCCGCGCCGCCTCCACCACCGCCATCTGCAGGCCGAGACAAATGCCGAGATAGGGCACCTTTCGCTCGCGGGCGAACTGCGCCGCGCGGATCATCCCCTCGGTGCCGCGCTCGCCGAAGCCGCCGGGCACGAGGAT
Organism: uncultured Rhodobacterales bacterium; assembly: GCA_964352995.1. GTDB lineage: Bacteria > Pseudomonadota > Alphaproteobacteria > Rhodobacterales > Rhodobacteraceae > Rubrimonas. The sequence goes on along the minus strand of CAYGUQ010000358.1, from coordinate 1,016 downwards.
GCCGTGGAGGCCCTCGAGATAGGGCGCGGGGTCCTCGCGCTCGAAGACCTCCGAATCGAGCAGCTCGGCGCGCACCCGCACCCGGTTGGCGACGCCGCCATGGGTCAGCGCCTCGGCCAGCGACTTGTAGGCGTCGCCGAGCTGCGTGTACTTGCCGACGATCGCGATGCGCACCTCGCCGTCGGGCTTCTCCACCGCCTGCAGCACGTCGCGCCAGCGCGAGAGGTCGGGGCGCGGCGCCGGCGAGATGCCGAAGGCGTCGAGCACCGCGCCGTCGAGCCCCGCGTCGTGCAGCGCGAGCGGCGCGGCGTAGATGCTCGGCAGGTCGAGCGCCTCGATCACGCTGTCGGGCCGCACGTTGCAGAACAGCGCCAGCTTCTCGCGCTCCTTCGGCGGGATCGGCATCTCCGCCCGGCACACGAGGATGTCGGGCGCGATGCCGATGGAGCGCAGCTCCTTCACCGAGTGCTGCGTCGGCTTGGTCTTAAGCTCGCCTGACGTCTTGATGAAGGGCAGCAGCGTCAGGTGCATGAAGATGCAGGCGCCGCGCGGCCGCTCCTGCGCGAACTGGCGGATGGCCTCGAAGAACGGCAGCCCCTCGATGTCGCCCACCGTGCCGCCGATCTCGCACAGCATGAAGTCGACCTCGTCGTCGCCGATGACGAGGAAGTCCTTGATCTCGTTGGTGACGTGGGGAATGACCTGGATCGTCTTGCCGAGGTAGTCGCCGCGTCGCTCCTTCTCCAGCACGTTGGAGTAGATGCGGCCGGCGCTGATGCTGTCGGTCTTGCGCGCCGCGACGCCGGTGAAGCGCTCGTAGTGGCCGAGATCGAGGTCGGTCTCCGCGCCGTCGTCGGTGACGAACACCTCGCCGTGCTCGAAGGGCGACATCGTGCCGGGGTCGACGTTCAGGTAGGGGTCGAGCTTGCGCAGCCGGACGGTGTATCCGCGCGCCTGAAGCAGGGCCCCGAGCGCCGCGCCCGCGAGCCCCTTGCCGAGCGACGAGACCACGCCGC
>CAYGUQ010000357.1:0-4993 GCA_964352995.1 uncultured Rhodobacterales bacterium | reverse complement strand
CCCAGCAGCGGGATTCCCGACGAGGGGCGGGTGCGCAAGCGGGGGACCTTCTCCCGCCAGGTGGCGCTCGGCGACGAGTCGCTCGAGCTGTTCGGCCCCGGACACCCCTTGATCGACGCCCTGGTCCGCGACCTGCTCACCGAGCGCGACCTCGAGCGGCCCATCGCCTCGGTCACGCTGGGCGGCGACGTCGAGGCCGCGGCGGCAAACCCCTGCGCCAAACTCGCGCCGCGCCACGCCACCACCATCGAACTGGCCGATTCGGCGGAGTCCGCCCTGCGGGAGGCCGGCTTCTTCCTGCGCAGGGACGGCATGCTCGCCGGGGGCGCGCCGGGCGGCCGCTCAGCGGGCGCGTCCGAGGGCGGGGGCGCCGGCGGCGACGGCCCCATGATTCTGCTGGCCGACGACAACGAGGTCACCCGCATCGTCCTCACCGGCTATCTGCGCAAGGCGGGCTACGACTGCTGCGTCGCGCCGAACGGCTACGAGGCGGTCCGCCTGTTCCGCGAGCAACAGCCGCGCGTGGTGATGATCGCGCTCGATCTGCCGGTGATGTCAGGCGTCGAGGCGACGCGTTCGATGCGCGCGCACGAGCGTGAAATGAAGCTGCCCGAGACCCCGGTGATCGGCCTCGTCGCCGAGGGCCGCATGGGCGACCGCGAGCGCGGCGCGGCGGTGGGCATGACCGACTATCTGGGCCGCCCGGTTAAGGTGGATCGGCTCGCGGAGAAGCTGGAGCGCTGGATCAGCCTCTACCAGGCGGGCGAGCACCCCGCGAGCACTTCCGAGGAGACCGAGGAGGCCGGCGCCTCCGGCGTCTAGGCCCCTCCGGATCGCCCCCCGCTCCTCCCCGGCGTCCGGTCTTGGCCCGGCCGCGCGGCGCTGCCCGACGGCGCGGCGCGGGGCGGCGGTCAGGCCGCCGTCATCTCCGTGAGGTGGCCGGTCTTGATCCAGACGCGCGCGCCCTCGGGCCCCGCGACGGCGTCCAGCCGCGCGCCCGGCGGCAGCCTCAGCCAGGACTGCGCCGCGAAGGCCTCCCCGCTCTCGGAGAAGCCGCCGGAGATGGTCAGCGCCTCCAGTCCGCCCGGCGCGTCGAGGGCGACGCGGGCGCCCGGCGCCCAGGTCTCGATGCGGACGTCCTCGCGCGCGTCGCGATGCAGCGGGATGACGCCGACGCCAAGCCGGCCCTCCGAGGGCGCAGGCGTCTGCGCGGCGCTCTCGATGCGCACGGCGCAGCGGTCTTCGGGGTCGAACTGGCAGAGCTTCACGAAGATCGTGCAGCCCTCGGCTGCGCTCGGCGTATGCCGCGAGGTCGGCGGATTGCGCACGTAGCTGCCGACCGGGAAGTCGCCGTCCTCGTCCTGGAACACGCCCTCCAGCACGAGATACTCCTCGCCGCCGCCATGGGTGTGGGCGGAGAAGCTGCTGTTCGGCGCGAAGCGGACGATGGTGGTGGCGCGCGCCACCTCCTCGCCCACCCGGTCGAGCATCCGGCGCTCGACGCCGGCCATCGGCGAGGCCGCCCAGGGCGTCGTGGCGGCGTGCGCGCTGGCGCGCTGCGTGAAATCCGCGTTGATCCTCATCGCTCGTCCTCCCCGGGCCGCACGGCGGTCACGCCGCCGGCGCCCTTGCGCTCGTCGATCCAGGTCCGCGCCGAGAGCCGCGCGCCGGCGACATAGGCCGCGCGGCCGATCGCGTGCGCCGCCACCGGCGCGGTCAGCAGCAGCAGCGCGAAAGCTCCGGCGGCGCGCGCCGCGGCCCCCGCCTCGTCGAAACCCACCGCCGCGCCGAGCAGCGCGAGCCCGGGTCCCAGCGTGCCCGCCTTGGTGCTGGCGTGCATCCGCATGAACACGTCCTCGAAGCGCACCACGCCGATGGCCGCGATGAGGCAGAAGAGGGCTCCGGTCAGCAGGGCCGCCGCGGCGGCGAGCTCGCCGAAGGCGGCTGCCGCGAACGCCTCGCGCCACGCCGCCGCGCTCATGCGCCGCCTCCCTCGCCGCCCGGCCGGGCCGCGAGGCGGCCGCGGCGCGCGACGTAGCGCGCAAAGGCCAGCGTCGCGAGAAAGCCCGTGACCGCAAGCGCCGTGGCGACGTCGAGATAGGCCGAGACGCCCGAAGCCGCGGCGCGCAGCGCGGCGAAGCTCACCACCAGCGCGCTGAGCAGCTCCAGCGCCACCGCCCGGTCGGCGATGGTCGGGCCGAGCGCGAGGCGCAGCAGCGTCAGCGCCATCGCGGCGATCACGATCCAGCTTCCCAGCTCGGCGGTCAGGGCGAGAAGGCTCATGCGAAGGCCCTCCGCACCGGCGCTTCCAGCGCGGCCACGCTGCCGCGCAGCTCCTCGGCGTCCTCCACGAACATGCCGTGGACATAGAGCGTCGAGCCGTCGTCCGACACGTCGAGGCTGAGCGTGCCGGGCGTCAGCGTCACGAGGCTCGACACCGTCAGCAGCTCGGCGCCCGAACGCGTGTCGAGCGGCGTCGCGACGATGCCGGGGCGGTTGCGCGGGCGCGGCCGCAGGACCTCCGCCGCCACCGCCAGCGACGAGACCACGAGATCGTAGAGGAAGACCGCCGCGAGCCAGGTGAGGCGCGGCGCCCGCAGGAAGTAGCCGTCCTCGCGCGCGAAGAGCGGCTTCGCCGCCCAGAGCGCCGCGAAGCCCACGGCGAAGCCCATCACGAGGTTCGCCGGCGTGAAGGCGCCCGCGAGCGCCGCCCAGAGCCCCGCCAGCAGCAGGTTGATGGCGTAGATGTTCATGCGCCCGCTCCCGTCGTCATCCGCGCGCCCCCAGCACCGCGGCCACGTACGCCGCCGGGTCGAGCAGCTGCGCCGCCGCCGTCCCGGCCGCCTCCAGCAGCGGCCCGGGGTTCAGCCCCAGCGCCGCCGACGTCGCCGCCAGCGCCGCCACCGGCCCGAGCAGCGCCGCGCGCGCGCCGCGCGGCAGCGCCTTCACCGCATGGGCGCGGCCCGAGGCGTGGGGCGCAAGATAGCCCAGCAGCCAGATCTTGGTCATCGAATAGAGCGTGAAGAGCCCGACGCCGAGCGTCGCCGCCAGCGCCGCCCACGCCTCCGCCGACACGCTCGCCTGCGCCAGCGCCAGCTTGCCCCAGAAGCCCGAAAGCGGCGGCACGCCCGCCATCGCCATCGCCGAGACGAAGAACAGGAAGGACAGCCCCGGCGCCGCGGCGTATAGGCCGCCGGCCTTCACGAGGTCATGCGCGCCGGTCATCCGCCGCTGCAGCCCGGCGATCAGGATCAGGTTCGCCTTCACCACGATGTTGTGCACCATGTAGACGATGGCGCCGGCGATCGCGAGCGGCGTCGCCAGCGCGAGGCCGAGCGCCATGTAGCCGATCTGGCTGACGATGTGAAACGACAGGATGCGCCGCGCGTCGGTGTGCGCGCCGGCCCCGATCACGCCCGTCACCATGGTCGCTATGGCGATCCAGAGCAGGGCGTCGAGCGCGGGGCTCTCGGGAAAGATCAGCGTGAACACGCGGAAGATCGCGTAGACGCCGGCCTTGGTCAGCACCGCCGCGAAGATCGCCGTCACCGCCATCGGCGGCGTGTGGTAGGCCGCCGGCAGCCAGAAGAAGAGCGGAAAGAAGCCCGCCTTCGCCGCGAAGGCCGCGAACAGCAGCACGGACGCCGCGTCCAGCGCCGCGGAGGGCCGCTCGGCGATCTTCACCGAGAGGTCGGCCATGTTCAGCGTGCCGGTCTGGCCGTGGATCAGCCCGACCGCGATGAGAAAGCACAGCGTCGCCACGAGGTTCAGCGCGACGTACTTCACCCCGCCGTCGATCTGCGCCCGGTCGCCGCCGATCACCAGCAGCCCGAATGAGGCGATCAGCATCACCTCGAACCAGACGTAGAGGTTGAAGAGGTCGCCGGTCAGGAAGGCGCCGGACGCCCCCGCCAGCAGAAGCTGGTAGAGCGCGTGCCAGTGCGCCGAGGCGCGCCGCGGGTCGATGTCGGCGAGCGCGTAGACCGCGACGGCGAGCCCCATGAACGCCACCGCCAGCACCATGATCGCCGCCAGCGCGTCCGCCGCCAGCGTCACGCCCACCGGCGCCGCCCAGCCGCCCATCTGCGCCGCCACGACGCCCTCGCCGGCCACCACGACGGCGAGGTTGATCGCCGCCGCCAGATGCACAGCCGAGCCGCCGACGCTGATCCAGCGCGCCTCGAAGCCCGCGCGCGGCCCCAGCACCGCCAGCGCCGCCGCGGCGAAGGGGATCATCAGCGGCAGGAACAGGCTCCAGCTCACGCCGCGCCGCCCTGGTTCGAGGCAGCTTTTCCCGGCGCCGCCTTCGCAGGCTCCGCCACGCGCATCGCCTCGGGATCGACGCCGCCGAGCCGCTTCTGCGCCGCCAGCGCCAGCGCCAGCGCGAAGGCCGAGAGGCCGAAGCCGATCACAATGGCCGTCAGCACCAGCGCCTGCGGCAGCGGGTTCGCCGCCGCACCCGCCAGCGCGACCGCGCCCTCGGGGATGAGCGGCGCGGCGTCCGCCGTCACGCGCCCGGCGGTGAACACGGAGAGGTTCGCCGCCGCGCCCAGCAGGGTCAGCCCCAGCACGAAGCGCAGCAGGTGCCGCGCCAGCATCAGCCAGACGCCGCACGCAGCCAGAACGCCCACGGTCAGGGCCAGAACCGGCTCCATCACTCTTCCTCCTCGAGCGCGAACACGATGGTCAGCGCGCCCCCCAGCACCGTCAGCCAGACGCCGACGTCGAACAGCAGCACCGTCGAGATCGGCAGGCCCTTCTCGCCCTCTCCGATGAAGGGCCAGAGCCCGGTGAAGGGCGCCGCGCCCGTCGCGCCGGCGATCAGCCCCGACAGCAGCGCAAGCCCGAAGCCCGCCGCCGCGACCGTCTCCGGCGGCAGGCGCAGCGCCGCGCGGGCGACCGAGACGCCATGGGTCATCGCGAGCACCGCATAGGCGCAGGCCGCGATCAGGCCGCCGATGAAGCCGCCGCCGGGCGCGTTGTGGCCGCGCGC
>CAYGUQ010000356.1:0-4993 GCA_964352995.1 uncultured Rhodobacterales bacterium | reverse complement strand
GGGCGCCGCGTCGGCGGTGACGATGCCGAGGTTCCAGCCGAACCACACCGGCATCATCGCCTCGCCGGCATACGCCTTGTTGCGCAGGATGTCGCGGTCGAGGGAGCGGTAGATCAGCTTCACCCCGAGATCGCGCCACATGTCGGCGATGAGCTCGAGCGCGTCGATCTCCTCCCGCCGCTCGCCGGCGGTCTCGGCGACCACCTCGAGCGGGCGGCCGTCGGGCAGGCGGCGCACGCCGTCTGCCCCGCGCAGGAGCCCGATCTCGTCGAGCAGGGCGTTGGCCGCCGCGACGTCTCGGCCCACCCACGCCTTCGCATGCAGCTCGTCGTAGAAGGGGCTCTTCGGCAGCGCCGCCATCGCCGCAGGGCGCGCCAGACCGAAGAACAGCGTCTTGTTGATCGCCTCGCGATTGATCCCGAGGCTAAGTGCGCGCCGGAAGCGCACGTCGCGCAGCACCGCCCGCCAGCCGGTGTCGTTGTAGTTGAGGTTGGGGTAGAGCGCGATGTCGGAGGCGTAACCCGAGGTCCACAGCCGCGTGACGTAGCCGCCCTGCTTCTCGCCCTTCTTCAGCACCGGCGCGTCGGAGAGGGCGAGGCCGCGGGCCTGCAGGTCGCTCTCGCCGCGGTTGGTCTTGGCCGGGATGAGGCCGCCGGCCGAGACCGTCATGTCGACGGCGTCGACATAGGGCAGCTGCCGGCCGTTGGCGTCGACCCGGTGATAGTAGGGGTTTCGCCCCAGCACGTAGCGCTGGCCGTTGCGGGGGGTGGTGTTCACCCAGGGCTGGAGCGTCGGCAGGTCGGGGTCGTCGAAGCTGTAGAGGTCGTCCACGGCGTTGTGCAGCGGCGCCCAGCCGCGCGCGTCGGCCTCCTCCACCATCGCCTCGAGTTCGGCCGGCTCGGCGTAGCGCGGGTGATACCGCTTCATGTGATGGGCCGGGCGATAGATGAAGGGCGGCCGCGCGCCCGCCAGCGCCGGCAGGAAACCCGCGTTCGGCGCGTCCCACGCGTAGCGCACGGTCGTCTCGTCGATCACCGTGAAGCTCGGCGGCCTGCCGTCCACCAGCATCACGGCCGGCGGGCCGGCGGGAAACAGCTCGGCGTTGTTCGCCACGTCCTCCCACCAGTAGCGGAAGTCCTCCGCCGTGAACGGCGCGCCGTCGGACCAGCGATGGCCCTTGCGGAGATGGAAGGTGAAGATGCGCCCGTCCTCGACGTCGACGGCGCGCAGCAGGTCGGGGCGCAGCGCGTAGCTCTCGTCATAGCCCACGAGCCGGGCGTAGCCGTAGACCACCGCCATGCGCACGTCCCTCGCGCGGCCGATGAGGGTGCGCGCGACGCCGCCATGCACGCCGAACGCGCGGCCCTTCGCGGCGAGATCGACGACGAGCGGCTCGCTCGGCAGCCGTTCGGAGACCGGCGGCAGATCGCCCGCCGCGACGCGGGGGGCCAGCGAGGGCGTCTCGATCAGGTCGAGCGCGGAGGCTTGCGAAGTCGCCAGAAGCAACGCCCCGAGGATACTGACGAAAATGGCTTTCATGCCGCGCATCTCACGAAATGGTCGGGCCGGATCTCGTTCAGGGGCGGGGCCGCGTCGCCGCTGTAGCGGTAGGGCTCCGGCCAGCTCTCCGGCTCGCCGGCGCCCAGCGCGACGAGGCGCAGGTCGAGCCGGCGGTGCATCGACGGCTCCGGCGAGGCCGCCAGCAGCGCTCGCGTGTAGGGGTGCTCGGGCGCGCCGAACAGCCGGTCGACGGGGGCCTCCTCCACCACGCGCCCGCGCCGCATCACCGCGACGCGGTCGGCCAGCGCCGCGACCACGGCGAGGTCGTGCGAGATGAACAGCATCGAGAGGCCGAGGTCGGCGCGCACCTCGCGCAGCAGGTCGAGCACCTGGGCCTGCACGGAGACGTCGAGCGCCGAGGTCGGCTCGTCGCAGACGAGCAGCTCGGGCTCCAGCGCAAGCGCGCGGGCGATGGCGATGCGCTGGCGCTGGCCGCCGGAGAAGGCGTGCGGATAGCGCGCCAGATGCTCCGCCGGCAGGCCGACCCGCCGCATCAGCGCCGCCGCCCGCTCCTTCTGGGAGGCCGCGTCGCCCACGCCATGCACCCGCAGCGGCTCCGTGAGGATGTCGCGCACGGGCATTCGCGGCGAGAGCGCTGCGAACGGGTCCTGAAACACCATCTGAGCGCGGCGGCGGAACGCCTTGAGTCCGCTGGCGTCCAGGGCGCCGACGTCGATATCGGAGCCGTCGCGGCCGCGAAAGCGGATCTCGCCGCCGGGGTCCGGAGCCTCCGCGCGCAGCACGAGCCGCGCGACGGTCGACTTGCCCGAGCCGCTCTCGCCGACGACCGCCAGCACGCCGCCGCGCAGGATGCGGAAACCGACGTCGGCCGCCGCCTGCACCGGCGCGGCGCGGCGGCCGAGCCCGAGATTGCGGCCCGGATAGGTCTTGCAGAGCCTGCGCACGGTCAGGATCGGGTCGTCCCGCCGCGCTGCGCAGGGCGCCACGTCGCCGACCACCGGCGCCGCGGCGAGCAGCCGGCGCGTATAGGCGTGGCCGGGCGCGCCCAGCACCGTCTCCGCCGAGCCGCTCTCCATCAGCCGCCCCTGGCGCAGCACCGCCACGCTGTCGGCGACGTTGGCGACCACGCCGAGATCGTGGGTGATCAGCATGACCGACATGCCGGTCTCGCCCTGAAGCCGCCGGATGAGGTCGAGCACGGTAGCCTGCGTGGTGACGTCGAGCGCCGTCGTCGGCTCGTCGGCGATCATCAGCGACGGCCGGCAGACCATCGCCATGGCGATCATCGCGCGCTGGCGCAGACCGCCCGACAGTTCGAAGGGATAGGCGGCGAAGGCGCGCTCGGGGTCCGGAAAACCGACTTCGGCGAAGGTCTCAAGGCACCGGGCCTCAGCCTCGGCCCGGCCGCAGGGCTCATGCAGCAGGAGGCCCTCCAGCACCTGCGCGCCGACGGTGTGCAGCGGCGACAGCGCGCTCATCGGCTCCTGGAAGATCATCGCGACGCGGTCGCCGCGCACCGCCTGCATGGCCCGCTCGGAGCATGAGAGGAGATCGACCTCGCCCTCCGCGTCGCGCAGCACGGCGCGGCCGGCGGTGACGCGCGCGCCGCGGGGCAGAACGCCGAGCAGCGCGCGGCCCGTAAGGGTTTTGCCCGAACCGCTCTCGCCGACAACCGCCAGCGTCTCGCCGGGCCGGATCGCGAAGGAGACGTCATCGACGACATGCCGCGCCGCCTTCGACGGACCGAAGGCGATGGCGAGGCCTTCGACGGATAGCAGCGGCACAGACGGCATGGCTCTCACGCTGGGGAGTCTTCCGGTTAACGAGGCCACCCTAACGCGGTTCGGTTCGCGAGCAACCGAATTGCGCCGCACGGCGCCCTCAGCCTGCCGCGCTTGCCGACCTGCAACTGCGGCGCTAGGGCTCCGCCGTCATGGCGCGACCGGGAGCCTGCAGCATGGACGAGAGCGCGCGCGCCGCCGCCGCGGCGATGGATGCGGCCGATCCGCTGGCGGACAGGCGCGCGCTCTTCCGGCTGCCGGAGGGCCTCGTCTATCTCGACGGCAACTCGCTCGGCGCGCTGCCGCTGTCAGCCGAGCAGCGCGTCGCCGAAGCGGTCTCGGGCGCATGGGGCCGGCGCCTGATTCGGGGCTGGAACGCGGATGGATGGCTCGACCTGCCGGCGCGCACGGGCGACCGCATCGCGCGCCTCGTCGGCGCGGCGCCGGGCTCGACGCTCTGCTGCGACAGCACGTCGGTCAACATCTTCAAGCTGCTCGCCGCCGCGCTTGCGATGCGGCCCGAACGAGACGTCATCCTCTCCGAACGCGGCAACTTCCCGACGGACCTGCATGTCGCCGAGGGGCTGATCGCGCTCACGGGGCGCGGCAAGCTGCGGCTCGTGGAGCGCGCGGACATCCCCGAAGCGCTCGGCCCCGACGTCGCGGTCGCGATGCTGACGCAGGTCGACTACCGCTCCGGCGATAAGCTCGACCTCGCGCAGACCACGCGGGCGGTCCACGGCGCGGGCGCCGTCATGCTGTGGGACCTCGCCCATTCCGCCGGCGCGTTCGAGGTGGACCTCGCCGCGAGCCGCGCCGAGTTCGCCGTGGGCTGCGGCTACAAGTATCTCAACGGCGGCCCCGGCGCCCCCGCCTTCGCCTATGTGCGGCCCGATCTCGCCGAGGCGGTTCGGCCGGCGCTCTCGGGCTGGATGGGTCACGCGGCGCCCTTCGACTTCGAGCCCGGCTACCGGCCGGCGGCGGGGGTCGACCGGCTGCGGGTCGGCACGCCGCCGATCCTCTCGATGACGGCGCTGCACGCCGCGCTGGAGGCGTTCGAGGGCGTCGACATGGCCGAGGCGGAGGCCAAGGGCCGCGCGCTGGCGGACTTCTTCATCGCCGAGGTCGAGCGGCAGGCGCCGCCGGACGCCCTGCGCCTCGTCAGCCCGCGGGACGGCGCCCGGCGCGGGCCCCAGGCCGCCTTCGCGACGCCGAACGGCTACGCCGTCATGCAAACGCTGATCGCGGAAGGCGTGATCGGGGACTTCCGCGCGCCTGACATCCTGCGCTTCGGCTTCGCGCCGCTCTACACCCGTTTCACGGACGCCGCGCAGGCCGCGACGCTGCTCGCCGACATTCTCGCGACGGGGCGCTGGGACCGGCCCGAGCGCCATGTCCGCGCGGCCGTGACGTGAGCGCCGCCCGCTTCACCCTCGTCGTCTGCGCCACCGCGGACGGCTTCATCGCCCGCGCCCCCGGACACTCCCCCGCCGAATGGGCGAGCCCCGAGGAACAGGCCGTCTTCTTCGCCGCTGTGGACGCCGCCGACTGGGCGGTGATGGGCCGCGGCACGCATGAGGCCGCCCCGCGGCCCGACCGACGGCGCATCGTGCTGAGCGGCTCCGCCTCGCGCCCGGAATGGCGCGCGCCCGGCCAGCTCTGGCTCGACCCCACGGGCCGCGCGCCATTCC
>CAYGUQ010000355.1:0-4998 GCA_964352995.1 uncultured Rhodobacterales bacterium | reverse complement strand
AGGATCGGCCAGATCGCCTCCTTGGAGGTGACGTGGTAGAAGCTCTTGACCTGTTGCGAGGTGAGCGCCAGCCGCGAGACGTTGTAGCTGCCGTAGCTGTCCTCGATGCGGACGACCTGCTCGAAGCGCTCGCGCTCCTCCTCGTCGTCCACCTGCTCCCAGGCGACCCAGGCGCCTTCGCCGTCGCGGCCCATGAAGCTCTTGAGCGTCGGCACGATGCCGTTGGGGCTCTTGTTCTCGCGCAGCACGGGCTGTCCGTCGACCATGACCTGCTCGTAGGGCTGGCGATGGTAGACGACGACGAGATCAGACGGCATGGGCGTCTCCTCCTTGATTGCGATTGGCGGCGGCCGTCGCGGGAAAATCCGCGAAGCCGAGCCGCGCCAGAGCCTCGGCGACGCCGGCGGCGCCGACGCCTTGGGCGAAATGCACGTGGTCGAGCCCTTCAAGCCGCTTCAGCAGCGCGGGCTCCGAGCCCCCGACCGCGACCGCGGGCACGCCGATGGCCAGCATCGACAAGTCGTTGAGCGTGTCGCCGGCCGCGAGCACCCGGTCTCGCGGCAGGCTCAGCCAGTCCGCGAGGCGCACGAGCGACGGCCCCTTGCTGACCCCCTTCGGAAGCACGTCGAAGAACCGGTCGGCGGAGATCAGCCAGTCATGGCCGAGGTCCTCGACGATCCGCTGCGCCGCGCCGTCATAGGCCTCGGGGAAGAAGTCGTAGCTCACCCGATGACGGAACGGCGTCGGCTGCAGCTTCAGCCCCGCCGCGCCGTCGAGCCTCTCGCGGACGACCGCGCCCGCGTCGCCCCAGACGCCGGCGATCTCGGTCTCCAGCTCCGCGATGGGGCGGACGCGACGGTCCACCACCTGCGCGATGGTCGTGCCGACGTCGCCGACCACATACTCGGGCCAGGGCACGAAGCCGTCGCCGCAGAGCTCCTCGATGAACTCCGGGTCGCGTCCGGTGACGAAGATGAGGCCGAGCCGGCCCCGGCGCGCCTCGATGGCGTCGTAGAGCGCGCGGCGGCATTCGTCGGTCCCGCCGAGGAAGGTGCCGTCGAGATCCGTCGCGAGGGCGCACTCCCACCCGTGCCGTGCGCCGCTCATGACGCGGCCGGGTGCGCGATGGCGAGGTCGAGCGCGCGCGGCTCGCCCTCCAGCGGTCTCGTCCACAACCGGTGGAACGCCTCCCGGAACGCCTCGCCGTCGTGGACGACGCTGCGCACCGCCTCGCAGATCGGCATGTCCACGCCGCGCGCGCGGGCGAGTTCGGTGACGGAGACCGCGTTCCTCACGCCCTCGACCAGCGCGCCGGCGTCGGCCTTGTCGCCGCGGCCCAGTCGCAGGCCATAGGCGAAGTTGCGCGACTTGGGGTCGGAGGCGGTCAGGCTGAGGTCGCCCATGCCCGAAAGACCCGTCACCGTCTCGCGGCGGCCGCCGAGCGCATGGGCGAGGCTCTTGATCTCGTCGAGCCCCCGCGTGATCAGCGCGGCGCGGGCGTTGTGGCCGAAGCCGGCGCCCTCGGCCATGCCGGTCGCGATGGCGATGACGTTCTTCACCGCGCCGCCGATCTCCACGCCCATCAGGTCGTCGGAGACGTAGCAGCGGAAGGTCGGCGTGCTCATCGACAGCGCGAGGCGCGCGGCGATGGAGGTCTCGGGCGTCTCGTCGCCGGCGCAGCTCGACGCGATCACCACCGCTGTCGGCAGGTCGCGCGCCACCTCGTCCGCGAAGCTGGGGCCGGAGAGAGCGGCGATGCGGAAGCCCGGCGCGGCCTGCGCCGCGACCTCGCTCATCAACAGCCCGCTGCCCTGCTCGACGCCCTTCGCGGCGAGCGCGATCGGCGCCCCCGGCGCGAGATGCGGGGCGATCGACGCGACCGTCTCGCGCAGCGCATGCGAGGGCACGACGACAAGCGCGGCCTGCGCGCCGGCCAGCGCCTCGCGCAGGTCTGCGGTGGCGTGGATCTGCGGCGGCAGCGCCGCGTCGCCGAGATAGCGGGAGTTGCGGTTGGTCGCGTTGATCTCGGAGGCCAGCTCCGGCCGTCGCGCCCACAACGTCACGGAGCGCCCCGCACGCGCCGCGACCGCCGCAAGCGCCGCGCCCCAGGCGCCCGCCCCGATGACCGCTATGCGGCCGTATCCGCCTGCGATCTCGGTCGATGGCGATGGTCGCTGCTGGGCGTGTGCGGAGAGGTCGATGACATCCATGGAGGCTCCTGTGCGTCAAGAAGTTGCGTTGGCCACAGACCAACGCCCGCCGCGCAAAGTCGTTGCGCGGCAGCCCTTCGTGTGGCCAAATGTAGCAACGCCTGCCGCGTTAATCAACCGCACCGCCGCAGCGCACAAATTGTCGCCGCTGAGACGTATACAACAATTACTTGATACATTACTTTATGTATATGCCATTGATAGCACCCAAGAAGGCTAAAGACAAAATTTTACTATTACACTCAGCGCGCCGCAACAATGCCAGATTGTCGATGATGCAGCGCAAAAGCACTTCGCCTCCGTACAAAACTGTCGCAAACCTCTGTTAACGACGGCGCACTCCATCGTTCCCACCCGCAGGTCAGCCATGAAACCGTTCATCTCAGCACTCTTCGGCGCCGCGGCGCTCGCCGCCCTTCCCGGCCTCGCCGCAGCGGCGTCGGGCAAGCTGGTGCTCTACACGTCGCAGCCGAACGAGGACGCGCAGCAGACCGTCGACGCCTTCGTCGCGGCGCATCCCGACGTCGAGGTCGAGTGGGTGCGCGACGGCACCACGAAGATCATGGCGAAGCTGCGCGCGGAGTTCGAAGCCGGCGCCCCGCAGCCCGACGTTCTGCTGATCGCCGACACGGTGACGATGGAGAGCCTCGAAGCCGAGGGCCGGCTCATGCCGCACCCCGACGCGGACGTCTCCGCCTACGCGCCGGGGCTGATGGACCCCGAGGGCCACTACTTCTCCACCAAGCTCATCACCACCGGGATCGCCTACAACACCGCCGCGCCGATCAAGCCGACATCCTACGCCGATCTCGCCAACGCCGAGGCCGCCGGCGCCTTCATGATGCCCTCGCCCCTCACCTCCGGCGCGGCGACCATCCACATGGTCGCGCTGACCGGCCGGCCCGATATCGGCTGGGAGTTCTACGAGACGCTGGCCGACAACGGGGCCGTCGCCTCCGGCGGCAACGGCGGCGTTCTGCGCGCCATCGCCGGCGGCGAGAAGCTCTACGGTTTCCTCGTGGACTTCCTCGCGATCCGCGAGGCCGCCAAGGGCGCGCCGGTGGGCTTCGTCTTCCCGACCGAGGGCGTCTCGGCGGTGACCGAGCCGGTCGCGATCCTCTCCACCGCCCGGAACCCCGAGGCGGCGAAGGCCTTCGTCGACTTCCTCATCTCGCCCGCCGGCCAGCAGCTCGCCGCGGACATGGGCTATCTGCCGGCGCATCCGGCGATCACGCCGCCCGAAGGCTTCCCGCCGCTGAGCGAGATCAAGCTGCTCGACTTCGACCCCGCCAAGGCGCTCGCCGAGGACGAGGACAACAAGAAGCGCTTCGTCGACATGTTCGGCGGCTGAGGCGCCTTTTGGCGCCGTCCACGGGTGGGCGCGGCGCCGAGGCGCTTGCGCTCGCACTGCTTGCAGGCGGGGTCGTCCTGCTCTGCGGCCTGCCGCTGGCGCTCGTCGCGCAGGTGGGCCTCACCGCCGACGGGGCGTTCTCGCTTGCGCCGCTGGCCGAGGCCATGGGAAGCCGAAGCGTGCGGCGCGCGCTTTGGAACAGCCTCGACAGCGCCGCGGTCTCCGCCGCGCTCAGCCTCGTCGTCGGCGCGGCGCTCGCCGTCGCGGTCGGCCTGACCGACCTGAAGCGCAAGGGGCCGCTGACCTTTCTGATCCTGCTGCCGATGATGATCCCGCCGCATGTGACGGCGATCGCGTGGATCCAGGCCCTCGGGCCCGGCAGCGCGGCCCTTGGAGCGCTGGGTCTGGCGCCGCCGGTCGGCTCGACGCATCCGCTCTATTCCCGCGAGGGGGTGATCGCGCTGCTGGCGGCGCAGCATGCGCCGCTGTGCTTTCTGGTGCTGCGGGCGAGCCTGCGGGCGCTGCCGCGCGACCTGTCGGAGGCCGCGCGGGTCAGCGGCGCCGGGCCCTGGCGGATGCTGCGCAGCGTCGTCGGGCCGCTGACGGCGCCGGCGCTGATCGCCGCCTTCGCGCTGGCTTTCGTCTCGGCCCTCGGGAATTTCGGCATCCCGGCGCTGCTGGGCACGCCGGCGCGCTACACCACCCTGCCAGTGCTGATCTGGCAGCGCCTCGCGAGCTTCGGCCCCTCCGCGCTCGCCGACATGGCGGTCGTCGCGACGCTGGTCGCAGCCGCGGCGGCGCTGGCGGTGGCGGCGCAGATGGCGCTGCAGAGACGCGCCGCGACGCCGCTGATCGGGCCGCCGCAGCCGGCGCTCGCATTGCGGCTGGGGCGCTGGCGCGGGCCGCTGGAGGCGGCCGTCTGGGCGCTGCTGGCGGCGCTGCTCGGCCTGCCGCTGGTCTCGCTGGTCGCAACCGCGCTCGTCCCGACCTACGGCGTGCCGCTGAGCGCCGAGACCGTCACGCTGGCGAACTTCCACGAGGTGCTCGTGGCGCAGACGGTGACGCTGCGCGCCTTCGCCAACTCGACCCTCGCAGCTGGCGCGGCCGCGGCGACGACCGCGCTCATCGCCATAGGGCTGGCGCATTTCCTCGCCCGTCGACGCGGCCCCGCGCGGCGCGCGGCCGGCGCCGCGGCGATGGCGGCCGAACTGGCCTACGCCGTGCCGGGCGTGTAGATCTCGGTGGACTACATAAAATAAAAAAAAAAACCGGTGCTCGGCGTCTCGCTCTACGGCTCGCTGACGCTGATCGGTCTGGCCTATGTCGCGGCGTTCCTCGCTGTCGCGCTGAAGCCCGCCGCGGCGGCTGCGGCCGCGCAGGACCCCGCTCTGGACGACGCCGCCCGCGTGTGCGGCGCGGGGTTCGCCATGCGCATGG
>CAYGUQ010000354.1:0-5002 GCA_964352995.1 uncultured Rhodobacterales bacterium | reverse complement strand
GGCTTCTTCGCGCGGCACTGATTTCGTCAGAGCCTGGGCGGCGTAGCGGCGGAGCAACGCCTGGAAGCGCGCCGGGCGCCAGAAGTGGCGCCGCAGCGCTGCGCGGCGGGCCGGCGCCATCGCCACCGCCTCCAGCACGGCGATGGCGACGCCGAGATCGCCGGTCACGACTTCCGGCGCCGTCACGCCCCCCACGGCGAGCGCGTCGCGCATCAGCGCGAAGACCTCCGCGTCGGCCTCGGCGGCGTCCTCGCCATAGACCTCGACGCCGGCCTGCAGGAACTCGGTCGGCCTGCCGTTCTGCGCGCCGGGCTGGCGCCGCCAGACCGGGCCGAGATAGCAGTAGCGCGCGGGCTCGGCGCGCGCGGCGCGATGAAGCTGCAGCACCGGCAGGGTGAAGTCGGGGCGCAGGAACAGCGGCTCGGCGCCGGGCTGCTCCACGATGAAGGCGCGGCCGCGCAGGTCCTCGCCGTAGACGTCGAGCAGCACGTCGGCGGGGTGCAGCGCCGCGGGGTCCACCCTCTGCGCGCCGGCGGCCTCGAACCCCGCCATGACGCGGGCGGTCAGCGCCGCCAGCGCGGCGCGGGCGGGGCCGACGCGGCCGCCGGCGAGATAGGCGCGGTCGGCGGCCATCCGCTCAGCCCCCGGCGCGGGCGATCATCGCCTTGACGGCCTCGACCAGCCCGTCGCGGGAGACCTCCATCTGCGCGGGCTGTGCCTTCCATTCTTCGTTGGTCTCGATCTCGGCCGCGAGGCGCGCGCCGAGCGCGAGGTCCTTGAGCTGCACGACGCCGCGCGCGAACTCGTCCTCGCCGGCGATGACCGCGACGGGGCTCATGCGCTTGTCGGCGTAGGCGAGCTGCCTCGCCATCTTGCCGCCGCCGAGGAAGGTCTCCGCGCGCAGGCCGGCGGCGCGCAGCGCGCCGGTCATGGCCGCATAGTCGGCCATGCGCGAGCGGTCCATGACGCAGACGACGACGGGGCCGCCGCCCTCCTTCGGCCCGCGCCCCTTGGCGGCGAGCGCGGCGAGCAGACGGTCGACGCCGATGGAGACGCCGGTGGCCGGCGTCAGCTGCCCGGTGAAGCGCTTCACGAGGTCGTCGTAGCGCCCGCCGCCCGCCACCGAGCCGAACTGGCGCGGGCGGCCCTTCTCGTCGAGGATCTCGAAGGTCAGCTCCGCCTCGTAGACCGGCCCGGTGTAGTAGCCGAGGCCCCGCACGACGGAGGGGTCGAGCCGGATGCGGTCGGGGCCGTAGCCCTGCGCGTCGAGCAGCGCCGCGATCTCCTCCAGCTCGTCGCAGCCCTCGCGGCCCGGCGCGGTGCCGCCGACGAGTTCTCGAAGCGGCCCTAGCGGGTCGTCGCCGGCGCCGACGAAGCCCATCACCACGGCGATCTGGTCGGGGGAGAGCCCCGCGCCCTTCGTGAAGGCGCCGCTCTCGTCCTTGCGGCCCTCGCCGAGCAGGGCGCGCACACCCTCCGGCCCCAACCGGTCTAGCTTGTCCACGGTGCGGCTCACGACGCCGCGCGCCTCGGCGTCGGCCTCCGGGTCGCCGAGGCCGATGGCCTCAAGCACGCCGTTCAGAACCTTGCGGTTGTTGATGCGCACGACGTAGTCGCCGCGCGAAATGCCCGCCGCCTCCAGCGCGTCGGCGAGCATGGCGCAGATCTCGGCGTCGGCGGCGACCGAGGCCGCGCCCACCGTGTCGGCGTCGCACTGCCAGAACTGGCGGAAGCGGCCCGGCCCCGGCTTCTCGTTGCGCCAGACCGGCCCCACGGCGTAGCGGCGATAGGGCGTCGGCAGGGTCTGCTGGTGCTGGGCGTAGACGCGGGCGAGCGGCGCGGTGAGGTCGTAGCGCAGCGCCAGCCACGTCTCGTCGTCGTCCTGGAAGGCGAAGACGCCCTCGTTGGGGCGGTCGACGTCGGGCAGGAACTTGCCCAGCGCCTCGACCGTCTCGATCCCCGAGGTCTCCAGCGGGTCGAAGCCGTAGCGGCGGTAGACCTCGGTGATCGCGCCCAGCATCGCATTGCGCGCCTCGACCTCCGCGCCGAACCAGTCGCGGAAGCCCCGCGGGGTCTCCGCGCGCGGCCGGCGCGGCCTGTTCGCCTTGTCTTTCGCCATTGAGCCCGCCCCGCTGAGGTCGCGCCGGGGGATAGCGGATGCGCCCGGAGGCGGCAAGCTGGGCGGCGCGCCGCCGCCCGCCCGCGCTTCAGCCCAGCGCGTGCTTCACCTGAGCGCCGACCTTGGAGAAGTCCATCTGGCCGGGGTGGCGCTGCTTCAGCATGCCGATGACGCGGCCCATGTCCTTGATGCTCTCGGCCTCGGTCTCGGCGATGGCGGCGGCGACGGCGGCGTCGACCTCCTGCTGGGTGAGCGGCTGGGGCAGGAACTCGCGGATGACGTCGATCTCCTGCTGCTCGCGCGCGGCGAGCTCCAGCCTGCCGCCCTCCTCGTAGGCGCGGATGCTGTCCTCGCGCTGCTTGATCATCTTGGCGAGGATCGCCAGCGCCTCGGACTCGTCCTCGCCCGGCGCATCCTCGCCGTCGCCGCGCGCGGCGATGTCGCGGTCCTTCAGGGTGGCCATGACGAGGCGCAGCGTCGAGGTGCGCGTCGCGTCCTTCGACTTCATGGCCTCCTTGAGGGCCGAGGCGATCCGGTCTCTCATGAATGTTCTCGCAAAAGCCGGGCCAGTGCGCCCTGTGACGGACCCTAACGCGCCCGACACAATGCGGCAACGCAACCGAAAATTTTCAAACCCTTGCAATCAAAAGAAAAATACGCGGGAACCATCTTGACGACCTAGGGGTGTGCGCCATAGATGCGCCAAATCAGCGAGGAGTCGCCGCCCATGTCCCACCCCAACGCCAGCGCCCTCACGGCGCGAATCGCGCTCGCCGACGGATCGGTGCTGCGCGGGGTCGGCTTCGGCGCCCAGGGCGCGCGGGCCGGCGAGCTGTGCTTCAACACCGCGATGACGGGGTATCAGGAGATCCTGACCGACCCGTCCTACGCCGGCCAGATCGTCACCTTCACCTTTCCGCATATCGGCAATGTCGGCGCCAACGCGGAGGACGAGGAGGGCGCGACCTCCGCCGCGCTCGGCTGCGTGACGCGCGAGGTTCCCACCGCGCCGTCCAACTGGCGCTCGGCGGGCCGCTTCGCCGACTGGATGGCCGGGCGCGGGCTGATCGGCGTCGGCGGCGTCGACACGCGGCGGCTGACGCGGCTGATTCGCGGCAAGGGCGCCCCGCATGCCGTGGTCGCCCACGCCGCGGACGGCGTGTTCGACGAGGCGGCGCTGATCGCGCAGGCCCGCGCCTTCGCCGGGCTGGTCGGCGCCGACCTCGCCCGCGACGTGACCGCGCCGGAGGCCTACGCCTGGGCGGACGGAAGCTGGCGCTGGCCGGGCGGCTACGGCGAGGACGACGCGGGGTCGGCCTCCGAGGCGCCGCGCCCCGGCCGGCGGCGCGTGGTCGCCATCGACTACGGCGCCAAGCGCAACATCCTGCGGCGGCTCGTGGAGGCCGGCTGCGAGGTGCATGTCCTGCCCGCCGGCGCCACCGCGGCTGAGGTGCGCGCGCTCGACCCCGACGGCCTGTTCCTCTCCAACGGTCCCGGCGACCCCGCCGCGACGGCGGAGTACGCCGCGCCGATGATCCGCGAGATCATCGAGCAGACGCCGATCGCCGTCTTCGGCATCTGCCTCGGCCACCAGATGCTCGGCCTCGCGCTCGGCGCGCGCACGGTGAAGATGAACCACGGCCACCACGGCGCGAACCACCCCGTGAAGGACCTCGAGACCGGCAAGGTCGAGATCGTCTCGATGAACCACGGCTTCGCGGTGGATGCGCAGACGCTGCCCGCGGGCGTGGTGGAGACCCATGTCTCGCTCTTCGACGGCTCCAACTGCGGGTTGAAGTTGGCGGGGCGGCCGGTGTTCTCGGTGCAGCATCACCCCGAGGCCAGCCCCGGCCCGCACGACAGCCACTATTTGTTCGACCGCTTCGTCTCGGCGATGGGCTGAGGCGCGGTCAGCGGGCGGCGTCGAGCACGGCGAGGAACGCCGCGCCGAAGCGTCTGGCCTTCTGCTCGCCCACGCCCGGCACGCGGGCCAGCGCCTCGACGCTGCGGGGACGCGCCTCTGCGATCTTCGCGATGGCGGCGCGCGGCAGGCTGAGCGGCTTCTCCGTGCCGTCCTCGCCGCGGGCGAGTTCGCGCGCCGCGTCCTCCAGCGCCTCGCAGAGCGCCAGCGCCGCGTCTGAGAGCCTCGCCTGCGCGGGGTGCGGCGGGGCTGCGCCCTGCGTCAGGACGTCGAGGAAGATGCGGCCGTACTGGTCGAGCTTCTTGGCGCCGACGCCGTGGCATTCGCCGAGTTGCGCCAGCGTCTGCGGCTTGGCGGTCGCCATGTCGATCAGCGTGCGGTCGGCGAAGACGACATAGGCGGGCGCGCCAAGCGCCTCGGCCAGTTCGCGGCGCTTGGCCTTGAGCGCGGAGAGCAGCGGCTCGTCCTCCTCCGCCACCAGCGCGGCCGGCGCGGCGCGGCCCCCCGCCCCTTTCGCCGGGCGCAGCGCGTCGGCGCGCATCTGGAGCGGCTGCTCGCCCTTGAGAATCGGCCGCGCGGCTTCGGCGCAGCGCCAGGCGCCGTGGCGCTCCGCGTCCGCCCACACCACGCCGAGGGCCGCGAGCTGGCGGAACACGCCGCGCCACTGGTTGCGGTCGAACTCCTTGCCGGCGCCGAAGGTGGGCAGCCGGTCATGGCCGCGCTCGGTCACCTTCTCGGTCGTCTCGCCGCGCAGGATGGCGATGAGGTGCTCCATGCCGAAGCGCTCGCCGGTGCGCAGGATCGCCGACAGCGCCTTCTGCGCGGCGACGGTCGCGTCGAACAGCTTCGGCGGGGTGCGGCAGAGGTCGCAGGCGCCGCAGGGCCGCTCCAGCGTCTCCCCGAAATAGCCGAGCAGCGTCATGCGGCGGCAGCGCGGCGCCTCGGCCAGCGCCAGCAGCGCG
>CAYGUQ010000353.1:0-5039 GCA_964352995.1 uncultured Rhodobacterales bacterium | reverse complement strand
TCCGACGCGTGACGTTCATGGTGTACCTCGCAAGCCGATGTCGCCTCCGCCGACCTTCTGGGCTTGCGATGCTTAGATTCGATGAATGCGGGCTCCCTTCCGAAACCCGCGCCGCATGGGGCGGGCGCCGCAGGAACGGTCGATCGGCGGGGCGGATCAGTCGCCGAGCCGTTCGCGAAGGGTCTTCAGCAGGCCGTCCTTCAACTTGTGTATGTCAGAACCGCACTTCGCCATGATTTCGGCCATCGAGTACGTCCTGTTGTCGAGCCGCTCCATGAGGGCCTTGATCTGGCTGTACCGGATGTCCAGGTCGATCAAGACGCCGAGGTCGTCGACATAGTCGGTGATGCTGACGATGTCGGACGCGCCGCCTGCGGGATTGCCCTGCCTGTAGTCCCGGATCGGCGTCGCCGCCGAGACAATCAGTTTTCCCACGGGAAATTTCTTCTCTACCCTCTTCAGGAAGGCGAATGGGGGTTGAGCCGTGGCGACGATGACGCCGCACAGATAGTTCTCGTCGATCGATTGGTAGGCGTCGCTATCCGCCAGTTCCGCTGACGCGATGACACCCTCGATCTGCCTTGCCTTCTGGTTTATCGCGCCAAGCGTCACGATCAGCAACGCCGCCGTGCTCTGGAGCACCTCGTAGTTCCGTTGGATCGCCGAAATGATCGTCGCGGTATGATTGTCGTAGAAATGTTTCGAAAAATTTCGGTTGTGTGTGGCGAAATTGTACAGGATGCCAATGTCGGATGAAATCTCTCGGATCGTTTTGGTGAAAGCCCCGTGAAATTCGGTGTCGAACATCCTGATGTGATGGCCCATCACAGCTTCATGAGAGCCCCCCCGCTGCGACGAGCTTCTTCAAGTTTTGATAATGCTCCGCGTTTCTCGCGTGAATCATGTTATCGTTCTTGTCGACCTTGTATGACCAAAGATTGACCTTGATGATGCTCGTCTTCAAGGCCGCAAGAATTGGGTTCGACTTGTGTTTATCAAAGGTCTCCAGGCTGATCTGGGGCGATACGACGCCGCGGCGATCGAAAAGCGGGCATTCAGGATCCGTGGCGATCAGCGGAATGACGTCCCTGCCGTTCTCGCCGTCGCCCATTTCAAGGACGAGTCTCTTCTTGTTGTCACGATACTGGACGAAATCCGAGTAGCGGAAGGTGATCGGGCCGGTCCGCAGTTTTTGGTTCATCTGCGAGACGAACGCGGGCGTCCGCGGCGTTTGGACGACATCGAAGTCGTCGTCGTCTGTCTCGTCTGGCATCTTCAGGCCCTTGGGGCTGGCGCGCGCCGGCGAGACGGCCGCGCTTGGCTAGCGGCGCTGACGGGCGTTTCAGGCTATCGGCGACCGCGGCGCTCGCGACCGGCCCGCCGCGATTGGCGGACGCCCGGATCGTGAGCGATCAGGGTTAACGAGCCGCTGCCGCCCCGCGCGCCACCCGCGGGCCGGCGACGGGTTTCGCCCTGCGCTCGCGGGCTGGCGCCGCGGGCCGCGTCAGTCGTCGAGCTTGCGCTCCGCCTGCCGTGCGGCGCGCTCCGCGAGGTCGTCGTCGGTGGTGCGCATGCGGGGTCTGTCGCCGAGGCGGAAGGGCGAGTTCTCGCTATGGTACTGAGCGCGGACGCGGCAGTCGTCGCACATCTGGATCAGCCGCGCGTTGTCCGACTGCGTGAACATCCAGTGCTTGCCGGAGAGCTTCTCGGTGATGCGCTCGATGGTCGACTTCACGCCGAAGAGCGCGCCGCACTCGATGCAGGCGAAGGGCTCCTCCTCATGAAGCGTCCGCGGCGACAGCGCGGCGTTGGAGAGGTCCATGCGGGGCTCCAGCGCGATCGCGCGCTCGGGGCAGGCGGCGGCGCAGATCCCGCATTGGACGCAGGCCTCCTCCTGGAAGCGGAGCTCCGGCCGGTCTGGGTTGTCCATCAGCGCGCCGGTCGGGCAGAGCGAGACGCAGGCGAGGCAGAGCGTGCAGGCGTCGGTGTTCACGAGCACCGCGCCGTAGGGGGCGCCCTGCGGCAGGGGGATGACGCGGTCGGGCTCCGGGCTGAGGCCCTTGGCGACGAGGCGTGCGACCTGGCGGCGGCCGCCCATCGGCAGGACGGGTTCGGCGTCGAGGGTTTCGGGCGCGGCGGCCCAGAGTTCGGCCTCCAGCGCGTCGGGCTCAGCGGGCCGGATGCGGCGGATGCGGCCGGGCGCTCCGGCGCCGGCGGCGATGGCCTCGGCCAGCGCGGTCTGCGGGGCGAGGGCGGAGAGGTCGGTGCGCGGGCCTTCCGCGACGATCGCCTCGCGGAACCCCACGCCCAGCGCGGCGAGCGCCTCGGCGTGCCCGAACCCCTCGACCTCGGCGACCTCCAGCGGCACGACGTCGGCCGGCAGGCCGCGGCCGAAGCGCGCCGAGAGCCGCACGAGCTCCGCGCCATGCTCGGCGTCGACCACCAGCAGCCGCGGCGCCGCGCCGCCCGCCGCGCGGTAGGCGTCGGCGAGGGTGCGCAGCCGGCGGTGCAGGTGCTCCAGCGGCGGGTCGTCGTAGGCGACGGCCCCGGTCGGGCAGACGGCGGCGCAGGCGCCGCAGCCGGCGCAGACCATGGGGTCCACCTTCACGCTGTCGCCGTCCGGCGCGATGGCGCTGGTCGGGCAGACGTCGAGGCACCGGGTGCAGCCGGTCTTGCGCGCCCGCGAATGCGCGCAGATCTCGGGCGTGAGCCGCACATGGAGCGTCTTCTCGAACGCGCCGACGAGCTGGGCGGCGTCGAAGAGCGCCCGCGCCACCGCGGCGGGGTCGCGCGGGTCGGCCCTCAGATAGCCGTCGCGCTTGTGCGCGGCGGGAAAGAGCGGCGCCGCCCCCGTGAGATCGACGATGACGTCGCAGGTGGAGCGCGCGCCGTCCTTCGCCGGCTCGAATCCGAGCGCGCCGCGCCCGCCCGGAACCGCCGAGGCGTAGCCGTCGACGGTCACGGCGAAGCCGGCGAAGGCGCCGCTGGCGGAGACGACGCGGCCGAGCGCGAGGTCGATCCCGCCCTTCGGCGGCGCGATCCCCTCGGCCGCCCCGCCGAGAAGGCATGTAACCGAGAGCGTCCCGGCGAGCTTCTCGGCGGCCTCGACCGCTTCGGCGCCGTCGCCGAGCACGAGGCACACGCCTTCGGAGACGACGTCCCGCACGGGGGAGGGCGGCCTGACGAGCATCCCCTCCGCCAGCAGCGCCGCCATTTTCGGCCCGGCCTCGGCCGCCGCGTCCGACCATCCCGCGCGGTCCCTGACGTCGACGCAGGCGAGCGCCGGCGCGTCGGCGGTCTCGGCGGCGACCTCCTCGGCGAGGGCGGCGAAGGTCTCGGCCTCCTGCCCGCAGGCGACGACGACGCGGCGGCCCGACGCAGCCGCCTCCGCCAGCGCCGCGCGCGCGACATGGGCCTCGCCCCGGCAGAGCGCGGTGCAGCGCGGCCGCGCCTCGGCCCCGACGGCGGCGCCGAGCGCCGCGGCGTCGGGGTCCATCGTCCCGAGGCAGTCGCAGGACAGCAACAGCGGCGCGTCGGCCATGGCGAAACCTCCCGGCTGCGCCCGGTCGAGCGGGCGTCTTGCGTTTCGACGCGGGACCATATGAGTTTGTCGGGGAATTGCGAGAGGGCTGCATGACGGTCGAGCGAGAAAGCGGCGGAACGTCGGAAGACGCGGCGGGCGAGGCCTTGGACGAGCGCCTGGCGACGATTCCGATCGGCGTCGTCGTGCGCCGCACGCCCGGCGTCACGCGCTGGGCGCGCTGGAGCTGGCGCGCGGTGGCGGTGCTGCCCGGCGCGGCGCCGGCCGAGTGGCGCGAGCTCCGGCGCGAGGGCGAGGCGGTCGAGTATCACGCCGCCACCGTCGAGCTGGAGCTGCACCGCGCCCTGACCGAGGGCTACCGCATCTCGCTCGCGATGACGCCGCCGAAGGTGCATGTCGTGCTGCACCCGCAGCCTGCGGCGGACGACGGCTTTCCGTGGCGCGTCCACGGCGTGACGGCCTCCGCCCACGAGGCGCTCGACCGCCACGAGAGCGGCGAGGAGATGCTGGAGCCGGTGCCGATGCCGCCGGGGCTGGAGGCGTGGATCCGCGCCTTCTGCGACCGCCATCACAAGGAGGAGCCGTTCCTCAAGCGCCGGCGCGTCCCGCATGCGCCCGAGGCGGAGGACGGCGTGGGCGACCCCCGGGTGCGGCAGCTGGCCGACGTCTATCGCGCCCCCGGGGCGCTGAAGTCCGGACCGCTCGACGGCGGGCCGCTCAAGCCGCGGCGCGGCGGGGAGACGACGCATTGAGCCGCGAGGGCGCGAAGGGCGGCGGCGCGGTCGCCGAGGGCGGCGGGCTCTCCCGCTGGTCGCGACTGAAGGCTGAGGCGCGCGCGCGAGAACGGGCGCGCGGCGAGGCCGCGAACGACGAGGAGGCCGGCCGCGTCGCCGAGGCGGCGCCGGCCGAGGAGCCGGACTACGAGGCGATGCCCGACGCGGAGGCGCTGGAGGCGCTCGGCCTGCCCGACCCCGACGGCCTGAAGCGCGGCGACGACCTGAGGGCGTTCCTCGCGGCGCGCGTGCCGGCGCGGCTGAGGGCGCGGGCGCTGCGGTCGATGTGGCGCTCCGACCCCGTCTTCGCCGTGCTGGACGGGCTCAATGACTACGACGAGGACTTCGCCGCGATGGGCGCCGGACCGGTCTCGACGCTCTATCAGGTGGGCCGCGGCTTCCTGCGCGAGGAGGAGACGGGCCGCGGTCGGCAGGCCGCCGAGGAGGAGGCCAGGGAGGAGGCCGAGGCGCAGGCGGATGCGGAGACCGCCGACGACGGGCGGGCGCAGGCGGCCTGCGACGAAGTCGCGCAAGCGGGCGAGACCGCCGAGGACGCGCCGACCGCAGCCGGAGAGGACGAGCCCTCGGCCGACGGCGTCGCTGCGGGCGCAGGCGCCGCGCCCGACGCCGGGCCTGCGACTGCGGCGAAGGCGGCCGAGACGCCCCGAGCCGCGGTCGCCGGGCCCGAAGACCCCGGCTTCGCCGCGCAGACGCCCTCCGAAGCC
>CAYGUQ010000352.1:0-5045 GCA_964352995.1 uncultured Rhodobacterales bacterium | reverse complement strand
TCCGCCGCGGCGGATCTCTTCAGCATCACCGTCACCGTGCCGCAGGGCGAAGGCGGGGAGTCCAGCGGCAGCAGCGCCTTCAGCGACATCGACGACATCGTCACGATCATCGAGAACGGCGACTTCGCCGCGATCAACCCGGACTACACCCAGACTTCCCTGATGGAGAGCGTCAGCAACATCCGCGGGCTCGATGCCGTCGTGGCCTATCGCGACTCCGGCACGACGCTGACCTTCGAGATCCCGTCGATCGGCGAGACGCAGACTTTCACCGGCGCGACCCGCGGCGAAAGCGAGCGCGCCCTTGAGGACTTCCTGCGCGACAACGAGGACGGGCTGCTCACCCGCATCCTCAAGGCGCTGGCCGAGGAGTCGCCGATCGATCCGGTGGCGGGCAACCCGAACAGCCTTCAGAGCAAGATGGTGGAGTCGGACTTCGCCATCGGCGCCGGCATCGGCGCCGGCCCGTCCTTCGCCAACGTGTCGCGCACCGGCGACGGCGAGACCGGGGAAGCCGCCGACGACGGCGGTTCGGCGCCGAACCTGATCGGCCTCGGCGCGCGCTTCGGCTCGTTCAGCGCCGGCGGCTTCGACAGCACCGTCGTCGACCTTCCGATCGGCTACGTCATCCCGCTGGCGGACCCGCGCTACGCGATCAACCTCAGCGCGCCGCTGACCTATGTCGAGACCGAAGGAGCCGAGACCTACGCCGCGTCGGTGGGCGTCGGCGTGCGCCTTCCCGTGCTCGACAACTGGTTCGTGACGCCGGCCGTGCGCTTCGGCGGCACCGGCTCCGAGGAGCTCGGCGCGGCGTCGCTGCTCTACAGCGGCTCGATCACGTCCAGCTTCCAGATCGACGCCTTCGGGCTGGGCTTCAGGCTCGGCAACAGCATCGCCTATCTGCAGACGATCCCGGTCGAGTTCCAGGATTCAGACATCGACTACGACCTGCAGAACGTCGTCACGCGCAACGGCCTCGGCGTCTCCGGCGCGATCGGGTCCGAACTCTACGGCGAGCCGCTCACCTGGGAGGCGGCGTTCGTCAACACGCTCTATTTCGGCGACGCGCTCTATGTCGAGAACGCCAACGAGGTGTCCTTCACCATCGGCACCGAGGCTTCGCAGAACGGGCTGGTCTGGGATTCCTTCCGGCTCGGCGTCTCCTACCTCTTCACGGATGCGGACTATGACGGGTTCCGGCTCAGCTTTGGAGCGCAGTTCTAGGCGGGTCGCGCGCGTGCGGGGCGTCGCAGCCGCCGTCGCTCTCGGCCTCGTCGCGGCCGCGGCGCCGCCCTTGGCCGGGCGGGCCGCGGCGCAGGAGCGCGTCGCGCTGCTGATCGGCGTCGGCGACTACGCCGACGACGAGCTCGACCTCCGCAACCCGGTGAACGACGCTCAGGCGCTGAAGCCGGTCTTCGAGCGGCTGGGTTTCGACGTCACCGTCGTCGCCGACGCCGGCATCGCCGATCTGAACGCGGCGCTCGACGGTTTCGCGGCGAAGCTGGAGGGGGCCGAGGTCGGCGCGCTCTTCTTCGCCGGCCACGGCCTGCAGATCGGCGGCGAGAACTACTTCCTGAGCGCGAGCCTCGACGCCGCGAACCTGCCGGCGATCGAGCGCAACGCCGTCACCCTCACGCGGCTGCGCGAGGTGTTCGCGCGCGCCCGGCCCGAGAGCTCGATCCTGATCCTCGACGCCTGCCGCAACACGCCCGTTCTGGGCGACGGGAGCGCCGAGGCGCAGCTGCGCGCCGGCGCCGGGCTCGCGCCGACGCCGCGGGCGCTGCCGGGCTATCTCATCGCCTACGCGACCGACCCGGGCAACGTCGCCGAGGACGGCGACGGCGACAACTCGACCTTCACGACCGCGCTGCTGCAGCATCTCGCGACGCCCGCCCTCGACATCCGTCTCGTGTTCGGCCGGGTGCGGCAGGACGTCGTGCTCGCCTCGGGCGGCGCGCAGGTGCCGTGGGTCGAGGAGTCGCTGCTTGAAGGGCTGGAGTTGCGGCCGCGCGGCGGCGGCGCCCTGCCGATCGTCGACGAGATCGCCCTGTGGACGTCGCTGGACCCCGAGGATCCCGCCGATCTGAAGTCCTATCTGGCCGAGTTTCCCGACGGCGTCTTCAAGGAGATCGCGCGGCGCAGGCTTGAGCGCTACGCCGAGGCGGAGACGCAGGACGCAGGTTCGGGCGCCGCCCCCGCCGACGCCGCGTCGCTCGCCGCCGCGGCGGAGCCGGCGCGGCTCGGCGCGGCGCTGGCGGCGCTCGGCCATCTGCCCGAGGCGCAGGCCGAGGAGGCGGACGTCGCGACGCTGACCGTCGCCGCGGCCTCCTACCTGCGTTCGGCCGGCCTGCGCGGCGGCGCCGTGCGGCCCGCGCAGGTCTACGCCGAGGCGGCGCGCGCCACCGCCCTGGTCGGCGCCTCCGTCGCGCGGCGCATCCGCGTCGACATGGCGGCGCTGGCGAGCGTCGAGAAGGTCTGGGAGGTCGCGACGACGGCGCAGCGGGAGCTGCGCGCGCTGGCGGCGGACCGCCCCGAGGCGGCCCCGCTGCTGGAGCAGGCCGCGGCCCAGGTCGCCCAGATCGAAGAGGCCCGCGACCGCATCCTCGCGCGCCTCGACCAGAGCCGCGAGTACTACGCCCGCCAGATCAGCCGCGCCGTGCGCAACTTCCCCGACGAGACCGCGCGCGCGCTCGGCGGGCTCACCCGGAGCCGGCCGGAAGGCGACGCCGCCGCGCCCGCCATCGGCGACGCCGCCCTCCAGGCGGACATGCGCCTCTTCGCCGAGCATGTGCGAAAATCCTCCAATCCGCAGACACGAGGCACCATCGCATGGCTCGCCGACTTCCTGCCCGGCTGATCGCCGGCTTCCTCGCCTTGCTCATGCTGGCCGCCTGCGCCGGCTCCGGCGTGCTCACCTGGGAGCCGGAGACCGACGCCGAGCGCGCCCTGCGCGAGCAGGCGGAGGCGCTTCAGGCGACGGTGGGGGAGGGCAGCCTCGCCGGCGCGGTGATCGGCGCGGCGCTCGGCGCGGCCACCGGCAATGTCGGCGCCGCCTTCCAGGGCGCGCGCCTCGGCCAGTTCGCCGGGGCGGGCGCGGGCATCTACCTCAAGGCGCTGCAGAGCGACTTCGCGAACCGCGAGGCCCAGCTGGAGCAGATCTCGGCCGACCTGCAGCTCTCGATCGACGAGGTCGAGGCGGCGCTGGCCTCCATGCGCGCGGTGCTCGAGACGCAGCAGTCGCGCATCGCCCAGCTGGAGCAGTCCGTCGCGGCGAACGCCGCCACGCAGGCGCAGCTGCAGCGTGAGCGCGAACGGGCCGCGCGCAACCTCGCCGAGATGAACAAGGCCATCGCCGGCGCCGAGGCCCGCGAGCAGGTCTTCGCCGAGACCCGCGGCATCGTCGTCTCCGCCGGCGACGCGCCGCCCGCCGAGGTCGCCGCCGGGGAGCAGGTGGACGGCTACCTGACGCTGCTGGCCGACCGCATCGCCTCCATGCGCGACATCGCGGGGACGCTCGCCAATGACATCTGACCGCCGACACCCCCCGCTCGCGCCGCGCCTGGCCGCGGCCCTCCTCGCCACGGCGGCGGCGGCGGCGCTGTCGGCCTGCGCGCCGAAGGCCGACCCGGCGGCCGGCGGTCTTCTGTCGGGCGTCACGGGCGTCGCCGGCGGCGGCTATCAGGCGCGGGTGGACGAGCGGCAGGCCGCCGTCGACGACCTGAGCGAGACCGAGGCCGCCGCGGCGCGGCAGGCCGCCGAGGCGGAGGCGCAGGTGGCCGCCAACGCGGCGCGGATCGAGGGGCTCGAACTCGACCTCGCGCGCTCCCGCGCCGCGATCCGCCGGGCGCTGGAGGCGCCGGCGGGCGTCGCGGAGCTGCCGCCGGCGGAGGCGCAGGCGGCGGCCGACTTCCTGCGCCAGACCAGCGCCGACCGCTACGCCGGCCTGGCCCCCGACGCGCGCATCGCGGCGCTGAGCGACGCCATCGCCGGGGCCGCGGAGCTGGCCGACCGTCTGGCCGCCATCGGCGCGCTCTGACGCCGCCGCGCGCGCCTTTCCCTCCCGCGCGCGGCGCCCTAGAAGCGAGCGCGGCGCGAGGCGGAGGGTGACATGCGCAAGGCGGAGCTATCGCGGAACACGTCCGAGACGCAGATCTCCGTCTCGCTCGATCTCGACGGCTCGGGGCGCTGCGACGTCGCCACCGGCGTCGGCTTCTTCGACCACATGCTCGCGCAGATCGCGCGCCATGCGCTGTTCGACCTGGCGGTCCGCGCCAAGGGCGACCTGCACATCGACGACCACCACACCGTCGAGGACTGCGGCATCCTGCTGGGCCGGGCGCTCGCGCAGGCGCTGGGCGACAAGGCGGGGATACGTCGCTACGGCTCGTGCCTCCTGCCGATGGACGAGGCGCTGACGCGCGCCGCGCTCGACCTCTCCGGCCGGCCCTTCCTCGTCTGGTCGCTGCCGTTCCCGACGCAGAAGATCGGGACTTTCGACACTGAGCTGGTGCGCGAGTTCTTCACCGGCTTCGCGATGAACGGCGGCGTGACGCTGCATGTCGAGGGGCTCGCCGGCGCCAACAGCCACCACATCGCCGAGAGCGCCTTCAAGGCCGTGGCGCGGGCGCTGCGCGAGGCGGTCGAGCCCGACCCGCGCGCGCCCGCCGGCCCGCCCTCCACCAAGGGCACGCTGAGCGCATGAGCCGGCTCTACACCGTGCATCTGCCCGAAGGGGCCGATCCGGCGCGGGCCGCGCTGATCGACGACCGCTGGCGCTGGGGCGCCTTCGCGCTGCCGCTGCTCTGGGCGCTGTGGAACGGGCGCTGGCTGCTGGCGCTCGCCCTGCTGGGCGCCGGCGCCGCGACGGCGGCGCTCGCGATGACCGGCGGTCCGGCGGCTGCGGCCGCGGCCGATCTCGCGGTGCGGCTGGCGATGGGCTTCGAGGCGGGCGCCGCCTCGCGACTTGAGCTGCGCATCCGCGGCTGGCGCGACCTCGGCGGCGTGACCGCCGACAGCGCCGACGCCGCCGCGCTGCGCTGGCTGCG
>CAYGUQ010000351.1:0-5047 GCA_964352995.1 uncultured Rhodobacterales bacterium | reverse complement strand
GTTCAAGGCGCGGTAATCCAGCCCCAGCGCCGCCTTGAACGGCGAGATCATGTCGCCGATGACGTATTCCGGCGCGTCGTGCAGCAGCGCGGCGAGGCGTTCGGCGTGCGTCGCGGGCCCGAGCCGCGCCAGCACGTCCTCCACCACCAGCGAATGCTCCGCCACCGAGAACGGCCAGTCCCCCGCGGTCTGCCCGTTCCAGCGCGCCACGCGGGCGAGGCCGTGCGCGATGTCCTCGATCTCCACGTCGAGCGGCGAGGGGTCGAGCAGGTCGAGCCTGCGCCCCGACAGCATCCGCTGCCAAGCCCGCGCCGGTGTCGAAGCCGCCATGTCGCCCCCGTCTCTCGAAGCCTCACTCCTAGCGCGGTCCGGCGCGCGTGTTGATCCCCCGCGCGCATCGGGCCCGCCTCCGTTCCCCGGCCTTGATGCTGGGGGAGGCGGGCGTATGATGCGCCGCAACGCAGGAGCTCGCGAGGACGCCCCATGATCGACGCGCCGGAAACCCTTGTCGTGGAGCAGAGCCGCGTCGCGTGCGAGGGGCAGGGCGGGGCCCTCGGCCACCCGAAGGTCTGGTATTCCATCGGCGCGTCGGGCTTCGTGGAATGCAAGTACTGCGACCGCCGCTTCGTGCTGCGCGGCGGCCCGGCGGATCAGTCGGCTTCGGAGGTCGTTCCGGGCTTCGAGGCCTCCACCGGCGTCGTCGCCAGCCCCGACGGCGACCT
Source organism: uncultured Rhodobacterales bacterium (assembly GCA_964352995.1). Classification (GTDB taxonomy): domain Bacteria; phylum Pseudomonadota; class Alphaproteobacteria; order Rhodobacterales; family Rhodobacteraceae; genus Rubrimonas. The sequence continues at coordinate 4,325 of CAYGUQ010000351.1, read as the reverse complement.
CGCGCTCGGCGAGCCCCGCGAGACCGACGCCCGCGACCTCACCTGACCTGACCCGCGCCGTCGGCGCCCGATCCGCTCCGGCGGGCTTCCGGCGCGCCTGAACGCGGTCTACCTTTCGCGCCGGCGCAGGGCCGCGGGAGCGAGGGCATGGACGGGGATTCGGGCGAGGGCGCCGGCGGGGGCGCATCCGGCATCGGCGAGGGCGACCTGCTGCATCTGGTCGACGGCTCCGCCTACATCTTCCGCGCCTTCCACGCGCTGCCGCCGCTGACGCGAAAGTCCGACGGCCTGCCCGTCGGGGCGGTTTCCGGCTTCTGCAACATGCTCTTCAAGCTGATCCAGGGCGACGGCGGCCGCAAGCCGACGCATCTGGCGGTGATCTTCGATCATTCCTCCAAGACGTTCCGCAACGACATCTACCCCGACTACAAGGGCCATCGCCCCGACCCGCCCGAAGAACTGGTGCCGCAGTTCCCGCTGATCCGCGACGCGACGCGCGCCTTCAACTGCGCCTGCATCGAGACGCCCGGCTTCGAGGCCGACGACATCATCGCGACCTACGCGCGACAGGCCGCGGCGAAGGGCGCCGAGGTCGTGATCGTCTCAGCCGACAAGGACCTGATGCAGCTCGTCGCGCCCGGCGTCGTCATGCGCAAGCCGGGCCTGCGCGGCGAGCCCGACGAGACCATCGACGCCGAGGGCGTCGTCGCCAAGTTCGGGGTCGGGCCCGACAGGGTGGTCGACGTGCAGGCGCTGGCCGGCGACGCGACCGACAACGTCCCCGGCGCGCCCGGCATCGGGATCAAGACCGCCGCGCAGCTGATCAACGACTTCGGCGACGTCGAGGCGCTGCTCGCCCGCGCCGAGGAGATCAAGCAGCCCAAGCGCCGCCAGACGCTGATCGACCACGCCGAGCAGATCCGCATCTCGCGCCGGCTGGTGGAGCTGTGCGACGCCGTGCCGGACCTGCCCGAGTGGGCCGATCTGGCGGTGCGCCAGCCGGAGGCCGAGGCGCTGATCGGCTTTCTCAAGGCGATGGAGTTCCGCACCCTCACCAACCGCATCGCCGAGACGCTGGGCGCGGAGGCCGGCGAGATCGCGGCGTCGGACGTCGCCGCCGAAGCGCCGGCGAAGCCCGCCGCCGACAGCGCCGCGCCGGCCGGGGAGAAGCCCGCCGCGCCGATCGACCATTCCGCCTATGTGGTGATCCGCGACGCGGAGACGCTGCGCGCCTGGGTGGCGGAGGCGACGTCGGCCGGCGTCGTCGCCGTGGACACAGAGACCACCTCGCTCGACGAGATGCAGGCCGAGCTGGTCGGCGTGTCGCTCGCCACCGCGCCGGGCCGGGCGGCCTACGCGCCCCTCGGCCATGTCGAGGGCGACGGCGACCTGCTGGGCGCGGCGCAGCGCGCGCCGGGGCAGATGGACCTTCAGGAGGCGCTCGACATCCTGCGCCCGATGCTCGCCGACCCGTCGGTGCTCAAGGTCGGCCAGAACCTCAAATACGACATGAAGGTGCTGAAGCGGCACGGCGTCGAGGTGACGCCTATCGACGACACCATGCTGATCAGTTACGCGCAGGCGGCCGGCCTGCACAGCCACGGCATGGACGCGCTGTCGCAGCGCTACCTCGACCATGAGCCCATCTCGATCAAGTCGCTGCTGGGCTCGGGCAAGGGCCAGATCACCTTCGACAAGGTGGCCGTCGACAAGGCCGCGCCCTACGCCGCGGAGGACGCCGACGTCACCCTGCGGCTCTGGAAGGTGCTGCGGCCGCGGATGATCGCCGCCGGCGTGACGACCGTCTACGAGACGCTGGAGCGCCCGCTCGCGCCGGTGCTGGCGGCGATGGAGCTGCGCGGCGTCAAGGTCGACCGCGACGCGCTCAGCCGCCTCTCCAATGCGTTCGCGCAGCGCATGGCGGGGCTGGAGGCGGAGATCCACGAACTCGCCGGCGAGAAGTTCAACGTCGGCTCGCCCAAACAGCTCGGTGAGATCCTGTTCGACAAGCTGAGCCTGCAGGGGGCCAGGCAGTCCGCCAAGACCGGCGCCTACGTGACCGACGCCGACACGCTGGAGACGCTCGCCGCTCAGGGCCACGACCTGCCGGCGCGGGTGCTCGACTGGCGGCAGCTCTCCAAGCTCAAGGGCACCTACACCGACGCGCTGCAGGGCCACATCAACGCCGAGACCGGCCGCGTCCACACGTCGTTCTCGATGGCGGCCACCACGACCGGCCGGCTCGCCTCGACCGACCCCAACCTCCAGAACATCCCCGTGCGGTCGGAGGAAGGCCGGCGCATCCGCGAGGCGTTCATCGCCGAGCCCGGCAATGTGCTGCTGTCGCTGGACTATTCCCAGATCGAGCTGCGCATCCTCGCCTGCGTCGCCGACATCCCCGAGCTGAAGCAGGCCTTCCGGGAAGGCGTCGACATCCACGCCCTGACCGCGTCGGAGATGTTCGGCGTGCCGCTGGAGGGGATGGACCCGATGATCCGGCGGCAGGCCAAGGCGATCAACTTCGGCGTGATCTACGGCATCTCCGCCTTCGGCCTCTCCAACAACCTGCGCATTCCGCAGGGCGAGGCGAAGGCCTTCATCGACCGCTATTTCGAGCGCTTCCCCGGCATCCGCGCCTACATGGACGCGACGCGGGACCGCGCCAAGCGCGACGGCTACGTCGAGACGCTGTTCGGCCGCCGCATCCACACGCCGGAGATCAACGCCAAGGGCCCGCGCGCGAGCTTCGCCTACCGCGCCGCGATCAACGCGCCGATCCAGGGCGCCGCGGCCGACGTCATCCGCCGCGCCATGGCGCGCATCCCGCAGGCGCTGGAGCGGGCCGGCTGCGGCGCGCGGATGCTGCTGCAGGTGCATGACGAGCTGCTCTTCGAATGCCCCGAAGGCGAGGCGGACGACGCCGCGGCGCTGCTGAAAGGCGTCATGGAGAACGCCGCCGCGCCGGCCGCGGCGCTCGACGTGCCGCTGACGGTGGAGGCCGGCAAGGGCGCGACCTGGGCCGCGGCGCACTGAGGCGTCAGGGCAGGCGCCGCAGGAGGGCGCGGAGCGCTTCGGCGTCGTCTAGCGAGGCCAGCCTCTCGACGAAGCGCCGCAGGCGCGGTCCGCAGACGACGGTCGTCGAGCCTTCGAGCCTGTAGACGCCGAAGGCGCCGCTCTGGCAGGCCGGCTCCCCGGCGGTCTCTGCCAGAAGCGCGTCGAGCGCCGCACGCGCCTCGGGCGACGCGGGCGATTCGATGCGGAACGGGTCGGCTTCCGAGCGCGCGCCCTGCACGAGGCAGATCGCGGGCATCGACTTGTCTTCGGGGCCTGCGTGGACGAGGCACGCCGTCTCAAAGGCGGACGCGCCGCTCCCGCCCCCTGCCGCGACGACGAGCGCCGTCGTCGCGAGCGCGCGCGCGAGGCTCAAGTCGGCCGAGGCCGGTTGCGCCCCGCCAGGGCGCCGATCGCGGCGAGGCCGGCGGCCAGCAGCAGCGCCGGCGCGGGCAGGGGAACCGGAGTCGTCGTCACGAAGCCGAAGTCCGAGGGGTTTCCGAAGCCCAGAATGTTCAGGCTGAGGGGGGAGAACGGCGGAAAGTCGAGCGGCTCGTCGAGCGACTTGCCGGTGCGGTTGGCGACGGTGGATTGCTGCACGGCGCCGGCGATGAAGACCGCCACGAGATCCGCCGACGCGCTGCGGCCCTCCAGCACGTTGAATGTCGACGTGGTCCCGCCGAAGGTGAAGGACAGGAAGTCGGCGCTCGCGACCGGATCGCTGCTGTTCGGCGTGTTGACCAGCGAGAAGCTGACCGTGTCGGTCTGGTCGTTCTCCGGCGCGTTCAGGAAATCGAAGTCGAGCTGCAGGTCCACCGACGTCGCGCCGGTGCCGGCGCCGATCGTGCCGTTGAAGAAGTTCAGCTTGCCGAGCGTGAACGGCTCGTTGGGTTTCGGGTTGAACGCCACGGGCGTGAAGCCGAGGGTCGACGGCTGGCCCGTTCCCCAGGCGAAGCTCGCCGTGCCGACGCCCGAGGTCACCGCGCTTCCCGGCCCCGGATTGACGAAGGCGCCGTCCACGACGCCCTTGGTGGCGGACTTCGCCTCCCAGCCCCAGTTGACGCCGCCCTCGACGTCGAGCGTCGTCGCGCCGTCCCATTGGCCGTAGAAGAGGTCGGCCTCCCACTTGATCGAGTCCAGCGCCGGCGTCGCGCCGAAGAGGTCGTCGGTCGTGCGCCGGGAGAAGTCGCTGAAGGCGAGGTTGGCGCCCGACTGCCGGCCGGGGCGCTCGGCCTCCGTCCAGTAGAAGGGCAGGGCGTCGTCGTTCGGCGCGG
>CAYGUQ010000350.1:0-5073 GCA_964352995.1 uncultured Rhodobacterales bacterium | reverse complement strand
GCCCGCCTCGCTCGGCCGCCAGATCGCGCAGTTGGAGGAGCACCTTGGCGCGACCCTGATCGCCCGCACCACCCGCCACGTCGCGCTGACGCCATCGGGCCAGGATTTCGCCGAGGCGGCGCGCGACCTTCTTGCCCGGGCCGACGCGCTTGAGGCGCGCATCCGCGCCGGCGCCCGTCAGACCGCTTCGGTGCTGCGGGTCGGCGCGATCGACAGCGTGGCCGCGGGGCTGATGCCGCAGCTTCTCGCGGACTTCCGCCGCGAGCATCCGGACGTCGACGTGCGGCTGACCGAGCAGAAGACGATCCGCCTGTTGCCGCGGCTGCTGTCGGGCAGGCTCGACCTCGCCTTCGTGCGCCCGCCGGAAACCCGCGACCACCGGCTCGCGTTCCGGGCGCTGCTCACCGAGACGCCTGTCGTGGCCATGCCGGAGGGCCACCGTCTTGCGGACCGGGCCTCGATCCGGATCGAGGAGCTGGCCGATGAGCCGCTGATCGTGCCCGACCGCCGCTCGCGTCCGCATAGCCACGACCTGACGATGCGGCTGTTCCTGCAGGCGGGACTGACCGCCCGCGTCGCCCAGATCGCCGATGAGAAGCAGACGATCGTCAACCTCGTCGCCTCCTGCATCGGGCTGGCGCTGGTGCCGCGGTGGACGTCCCGGCTGGCGGTGGCGGGCGTGCGGTTCGTCACCCTGGAGGCGCCGGACGGCGCCGTCATCGACCGCCTCGCGTTGTCGGTCGCCTGGGTGCGCGGCGTCCGCGATCCCCTGCGCGATCTTCTGATCGACGTCCTGGATCGGCGTCTCGCCGTCTACGCCGCATCGGGCTGACCATCCCAATATATCGTTATTCTATATAATTTGGCGTCTGTGGAGGCGCCAGTTCCTCCCGCATATCGTCATCGTGCTGAAGAGCGCCGCCCCGAGACGGCGCAGGAAACGCTCGAAGGGAGATAAGCGATGACCATCCGCACCATCGCCGTGACGGCCGTCATGACGGTCGCCGCAGGCGCCGCCATCGCGCAGGATCGCGACGGCTGGCCCGCAGATCTGCTGATCGGCACCGGCAGCCAGGGCGCCGCGTACTTCGTCTATGGCAGCGGCTTCGCCACCATGATCGGCGAGAGCCTCGGCCTGCCCGCCTCGGTCGAGATCACCGGCGGGCCGGTCCAGAACGTGACGCTGGTCGAGACCGGCGACCACGACATCGGCTTCGTCACCATGGGCCCCGCCTACGAGGCGTGGAACGGCGAGAGCGCGCTGATGCCCGGCGTCGAGCATCGCGCCATCCGGGCGCTGTTCCCGATGTACCAGACCCCGCTGCAGGCGGCGGTGCTCGCGTCGTCGGGGATCGCCAGCTTCGCCGACCTCGACGGCAAGCGCGTCAACCTCGGCCCCGCCACCGGCACGTCGGCCGCCTATTGGCCGCGGTTCTTCGAGGCGTCGGGGATCGACGTGCAGGTCAGCTACGCGGGCGCGGCCGATGCCGCGGGGCAGCTGAAGGACGGCCTGATCGACGCCTTCCTGTTCGCGGCGGGCATCCCGACGGGCGCCTACAGCCAGTTGGCCGTGGAGAACGACGTCGTGTTCCTGAGCATGACCGAGGCGGATCTCGCCGCCATGCGCGAGGGCGCTCCGGCGATGTCGCCCTTCACCATCCCGGCGAACACCTACGAGGACCAGCCCGAGGACGTTCAGTCGGTGGCCATGTGGAACTTCGCGATCGCGAGCGAGGCGATGCCCGAAAGCCTTGCCTACGAGCTGACGAGGCTGGCGATGGAGAACCCCGAGCGCATGCTTCAGAACCACGCGGCGGCGAAGGAGACCCGGCCCGAGTTCGTGGACCGCAACACCTTCATGCCGTTCCACCCCGGGGCGGCCCGCTGGTTCGCCGAGAACGGTCACGAGATCGCCGAACGGCTTCGCTGACGGCGGGCGGCGCCCCGCGGCGACGCGGGCGCGCCGCAGTCTTCGTCCTCAACCTGTCCAATCCGCAGAGGGGAACTTCCCCATGACCACGTCCGTCAGCGCTGCGGAGGCGTCCGATATCGAGCGCCGCGCCGCCCAGGCCGGTGTAGACGACGAGCCGCGCGGCGCCAACGAACGCGCCTTCTCCGCAGCCGCAGGCTGGATCATGGCCGCCGCCTGCGCCGCCTACACGCTCTTCCACCTCGTCGTGATGAACGTCTGGCCGCTGGAGACGTGGACCTATCGGCTCGCGCATCTGGGCGGGGGCCTCGCGCTGGGCTTCCTGCTGCACGGAGCGATGTGGGTGCGGCCCGACGCGACCGCGCCGACCGGCGCCGCCGCCAGGGCCGTCCTCGGGCTGGCTGCGCTGGGCGTTCTCGCCGGCGCCGGCCTGCTGGCGATGGTGTGGATCACCGGACTGACGGGCGGATCGGCGCGCGACTACGCGTGGGCCCTGCCGTGGTTCGGACCGCTGCTGTTCGCCGGCGCGGCGCTGGCGGTCGTCCACGGGTGGGTCTTCGCCGACGGGCGCGGCGGCGTCGTTCCGGCGCCCGACGCCCTGCTGGCGGTCGCATCCGCCGCGTCGGCCGGCTACATCATGCTGTTTGCGCCGCAGCTCCAGATGCGCGCGGGCATGCCCATGGCGCTGCCCGCCGACATGTGGGCGGCGATGACAGGCGTGCTGTTGATCATGGAGCTGACGCGGCGTCTCGCCGGCCTCGCGCTCGTGATCATCGCCGGCGTGTTCGTGGTCTACGCCTTCGTCGGCCCCTGGCTGCCGGGCGTGCTGGCGCACCGCGGCTACGACGTCAAGCGCTTCTTCACCTACATCTTCACCGACAACGGGGTGTTGGGCGCCCCGATCGCCATTTCATCGACCTACATCATCCTGTTCGTCGTCTTCGCCGCCTTCCTTCAGGCGACGAAAGTGGGCGAGTACTTCGTCAAGGTCGCTTTCGCCGCTGCGGGGCATCGGCGCGGCGGCCCGGCGAAGGTCGCGGTGTTCGCCTCCGGCCTGATGGGCATGATCAACGGCACTTCCGCCGGAAACGTCGTGGCCACCGGCAGCCTTACGATCCCGCTGATGAAGCGCGTCGGCTACAAGCCGCAGACCGCGGCGTCGGTCGAGGCCGCGGCGTCCTCCGGCGGGCAGATCATGCCGCCGATCATGGGCGCCGGCGCCTTCATCATGGCCGAGATCACCGGCATCCCCTACATGGAGATCGTCTGGGCCGCCGTGATCCCGGCGATCATCTATTTCCTGTCGATCCTGTTCATGGTCGATCTGGCGGCGCAGAAGAACGGCATGGTCGGCCTGCCGCGCAGCGAGCTTCCCAAGCTCGGCGCGCTGCTGCGACAGGTCTATCTGTTCACCCCGATCGTGGTGCTGATCTACGCGCTGTTCTCGGGCTATTCGGTGATCCGCTGCGGCACGCTTGCGATGGCCGCCGCCGCCGCCGTCTCGTGGCTGACGCCGCACGCCATGGGTCCGATCCGGCTGTTCAAGGCGCTCGATCTCGGCGCGCGGATGTCGTTGCAGCTTGTGGCGGTGTGCGCCGCCGCGGGGATCATCATGGGCGTGATCGCGCTCACCGGCATCGGCTCGCGGTTCTCGGCCCTGCTGCTCGGCCTTGCCGACCAGAGCCAGATCCTCGCTCTCTTCTTCGCGATGTGCGTGTCGATCGTGCTGGGCATGGGCATGCCGACCACGGCGGCCTACGCCGTCGCCGCCAGCGTGATTGCGCCTGGCGTCATCAATCTGGGCGTGACGCCGCTGACCGCGCACTTTTTCATTTTCTACTTCGCGGTCATGTCGGCGATCACGCCGCCCGTCGCGCTCGCCGCCTATGCCGGCGCGGCGCTGGCCGGCTCCGATCCGCTCAGGACCAGCGTCGAGAGCTTCCGCATAGGCCTCGCGGCGTTCATCGTGCCCTACATGTTCTTCTACTCGGACGCGATGCTGATGCGCGGCGACTGGACCGCCATCCTGCACGTCACCATGACCGCGGCGCTGGGCGTCTACCTTCTCTCGGCGGCCGTGCAGGGATGGTTCTTCGGCCACGCCGGATGGTTGATCCGGCTCGGCGTCTTCGTCGCGGCGCTGACGCTGATCGAGGGCGGCTGGACGACGGACCTCGTCGGCGTGGGCCTAGCAGGCGCGCTCGCGCTCGTGCAGAGCCGCCGTCGCGCAAGCGCCGGTCCAATTCGATTCCGTACAGGGTCAATGGGATAGGGCGGCGCGACATTCCGCAGGCCGGCGGACCGGATGCGCAGGGCTGCGAACTCGCAAAGTGAATGTCTGACGCCCAAGGTCATCGCGGCTGAGATGATCTGGCCGCAGGCGCCTATTGGATTGACTCCAACGTTTGGAACCCTCGGTTTTGTGCGGCGATGATGGCTTCGGGATCGGCGCGCCATATGAAGGGCTTGGGGCTCTGGTTGTGCTCGGCGAGGAAGCGGTTGATGGCGGCCTGGAGGTCGACGACGGATCGGAACACGCCGCTCCTGAGGCGTCGGCGGGTCAGCTTGGCGAAGAAGCCTTCGACGGCGTTGAGCCAGGATGCCGAGCTCGGGGTGAAGTGGAAGGTCCAGCGCGGGTGTCGTTCGAGCCAGGCGCGGACCTTGGCGTGCTTGTGGGCGGCGTTCGGCGGGTCGCCCCTCCACTGGAGGGGCGCCTGATCCGCCTCACTCTCGAGGATGACGTGCACGACCTTTCCGGCCGGGATGTCGCGCTCAAGCGCGTTGAGGAAGCGGATGAACTCCTGATGGCGGTGGCGCTGCATGTTCCGGCCGGTGACCGTGCCGTCGAGGACGTTCAGCGCGGCGAACAGGGTGGTCGTGCCGTGGCGCTTGTAGTCGTGGGTCATGGTCGGCCCCCGGCCCTTCTTCAGCGGCAGGCCCGGCTGGGTGCGGTCAAGCGCCTGAATTTGCGACTTCTCGTCGAGGCTGAGCACCACGGCGTGGGCGGGCGGCGCGACGTAAAGGCCGACGACATCGTGGAGTTTCTCGACGAAGGCGGGATCGTTGGACAGCTTGAAGCTGCGCCAGCGATGCGGGGCCAGCCCATGGACCTTCCAGATCTTCTGCACCGTCGAGACCGCGAG
>CAYGUQ010000349.1:2920-5115 GCA_964352995.1 uncultured Rhodobacterales bacterium | reverse complement strand
CGCCGTCGGCTACTGGGGCGAGTACAACACCATCCTGCTGCGCGACCGCTACATCTGCCGGCCGCTGCTCATCAACAGCCTGCCGCTCGGCGCCGACCGCCGCGTCGACGCCGATCTCGGCCGCTACCACACCATGACGACGCAGGAGGTCGCCTGCTTCGCGCCGCTCTTCGGCGCCTGGCGCGGCACCGGCAGCCCGTCGCTGCATCTCGCGGCGCGCGACGGCCAGGTCATGAGCTTCGATCTCTTCGACGGCTCCACGAACTTCAACGGCGTCATCGCCGCGGAGTCCGGCGCCGGCAAGAGCTTTCTCATGCAGCTCATGACCACGAGCTACCTCGCTCAGGGAGCCATGGTCTGGACCATCGACAACGGCGACTCCTACGCCAACCTCTGCGAGACGCTCGGCGGCGAGTACATCGACTTCGGCGAACGGCCGATGTCGCTGAACCCGTTCCGGCTGGTGCGCGACTACGCCCGCGAGAACGCGCTTCTGCAGCGGCTGGTCGCCTCCATGGCCGCGCCGACCCAGCCGCTCGACGATCTGCAGAACGCCACGCTCGAGGAGTGCATGAAGGCGGTCTGGTCGGACTACGGCGTCGACATGACCGTCGATCTGATCGCCAGGCGCCTGAAGTCCTCGACCGACAGCCGCGACGTCGATCTCGGCCGGCGGCTCTACGCCTTCACCTCCGAGGGCCAGTACGGACACTACTTCGCCGGCGACAACACCATCAGCTTCTCCGCCAGCTACACCGTGCTGGAGCTCGGCGGGCTGAAGAACCAGCCGCATCTGCAGGCCGTGGTGCTGCAGCAGCTCGTCTACCAGATCCAGCAGGCCATGGCGGAGCTGTCGCGCCAGCGCCGCACGCTGATGTTCATCGACGAGGCGTGGGAACTCCTGCGCGAGGGCGAGATCGCCAAGTTCATCGAGAGCGGCTACCGGCGCTTCCGCAAGGAATGGGGAGCGATGGTCATCGCCACCCAGTCTCTCGGCGATCTCTACGGCTCCGACGTCGGCCTCGCCATCGCCGAGAACTCCGCAACAAAAATCCTGCTCGGCCAGCGCGCCGACGTCATCGAGCGGCTGGTGACGAAAGGCCAGCTCCTGCTCGACCCCGGCCACATCGAGCAGCTGAAGACCGTGCGCTCGGTGCGCGACGCGTTCTCGGAGGCCTTCTTCCAGACCGACCGCGGGACCGGGATCGGCCGCATCGTCGTCGATCCCGCCATGCGGCTCCTGTTCTCCAGCCACGCCCCCGACGTCTCCGCCATCCGCCGCCATCGCGCCGCAGGCCTCACGCTCGACCAGGCCGTCGACGCGGTCCTCGCCGAGCGCGCGCGCACGGCCATGGCGGCTGAATGACCGCATTCGCAAGAAGGACCAGGCTCCATGACCGCGCTCACATCCACCATCGCCCGCCTGCCTGGCGCCGACGCTGCGCCCGCCGGACCGCCTCCCGCGTCCGCGCGCATCGACTGGGTCGTCGTCGCCGCCGTCGCCGTGCTCGGCGTCGCCGGCGCCGCGTATCTCAAACTCGGCGTCGTCGACCGCATCGCCGATCTGGAGGCGGCGCTCCAGTCGCGCCCGCCCCTCGCCGTCATCGACTACGCCTCGATCCAGGAGGCGCTCGCCGCCGGCGCCGCGCCCGCCGACATCCAACCCGCCTTCGCCGCCGTGAAGGGCCGCGCCGCGGCGCTCAGGGAACAGGGCTTTCTCGTCATCAACCGCGCCGCGGTGGAGACGGCGCCGGACCGTCTCCTGCTGACCGCCGCCCCGGTCTATCTCGCCCCGCGCGCGCCAGTCGCGCCGGGCCTCGTTTCTCAGAGTGCGTCGCCAGCGCCGACGCCGGCGCAGGACGCGCCTTCGCCGCGCGGCGCGATGACGGACGCTGAGGCCGCCGCCATGCTGCGCGCCTTCACCGCGCCGGGAGCGGTCCGGTGAGCCCGGCCTCGATGATGCGGCGGTTGCGCCTGTTCGGCCGCTATGCGCGGGCGGGCGTTCGTCGCCGGCGTCATGTCGTGGCGCTGCTCGTCGGGCTGGGCGGCTACGGCTCGATGGCCGTCGACGCCGTCGCGGCCAACTGGCAGCTCGCCTTCGACCCGCAGTCCAACCGCTCGCTCGCCGAGGGGGTGCTGTTTCTGCTCGACAAGCGCGCGGCGGGCCCGGCGCTTCAGCGCGGCGACATAGTCGC
>CAYGUQ010000349.1:0-2910 GCA_964352995.1 uncultured Rhodobacterales bacterium | reverse complement strand
GCGACATCGTCGCCTTCCGCCCGCCGGCGCATGCGGCGGCGCTCTTTCCCGAACCGGAGCGGCTGAAGTTCATCAAGCGCGCCGCAGGCCTGCCCGGCGACCACGTCGAGGTCACGGTCCGCGACACCCGCGTCAACGGCGTCGTCGTCGGCCAACGCCTGGCGCTCGCCGCCTACCTGCAGGCCGACGCCGGGCTCTTCGTTCGATCGTTCACCGTGCCCGAAGGCTTCCTGTTTCCGATGGGCGAGACCGAGGACAGCTACGACGGCCGCTACTACGGCCTGACGCCTTTCGCCTCGATCCTCGGCCGCGCGCGGAGGCTGCTGTGATCTCGCGGGGCCGCGCGCTGCGCGACGCGCTGATCTGCGGCGTCGCCGCCGTCAGCCAGAGCCCGATCTTCTACGCCGCCGCCGCCGCGCTGATCGCGACCGCGCTCTGGGCCGACGAGCCGACCGGCCGTCGCAGCCTCGATCCCGCCGCCGCCGATGTCGCCGCGCGCAGTCAGGCCGGAGGCGGCGCCTTCGACGGCCTGGCGCTGGAGGCGCTGCTGCCGCAAGCGCAGCGTCCCGGCGCCGACGCGCTGGCCCGGCTGCGACGGCTCATCGAGGCCGACGCCGGGATGCCGGAGCGTCCCGCCGACACGGTCGATGCGCCGGCGGCGGTCGCCGCGGCCGATCCCGCCGCGCCCGACAGCACAACGCCGCTGCGCTATCTCGTCTTCGCCAGCGAAGCGCTGGGATCGGGCGCGCTGGCGGCCATCGACGCGCTCGCCGCCGCGCGCGGCGACATGGAGGTGGCGTTTCGCGGCCTGCGCCCTGGCGAGAGCATCGACGCTTTCGCCGAGCGTCGTCTGCGCGGTCGCACTGCGGCCCCGGCGACGATCGATCCCCGGCCGTTTCGCGATCACGGCGTCTCCCGCGTCCCGGCGATCCTCGACCGCGCCACCGGGAAACTGGTCTGGGGCGTCGCCGACCCCGACGCCATGGACGGCCGCGACGGCGGCGAGGTGCTTGGGAGCCTCGTCGAGGTTTCCGAGATCGACATGGCGACGGCGATGCGCGAGCGCGCGCTCGCCGTCGACTGGACCGGCCGCATGCAGACTGCGGCCGACACGTATTTCGAGCGCGCCAGGATGGAGCGGCTGGCGCCCGCCCGCGAGGCGCGCACCCGCCGCATCGACGCGCGCGTGCGGCTGGCGAACGACTTCGTGCTGCCCGACGGCCGCGTCGTCGCGCGGGCCGGCGATCTGCTCGATCCCACCGAACTCATGCCGCTGACGCTGACGCTGGTGGTGTTCGACCCCCGCGACGCGCGCGAGGTCGACGTCGTGGCCGATCTCCTGCCCGACATCGCGCGGCCCGTGCTGATCGCCAGCGAGATCGATCCGCTGGAGGGCTGGAAGACTTTTGAGCGGCTGGCGGCGCGTCTCGATGAGCCCGTCTATCTGCTGAAGCCCGACATCCGGTCGCGCTTCGCCCTCGAGCGCACCGTCTCCGTCGTCACCGGCGGGCCGCGCGGCTCGGGCTGGTTCGAGGTCCGCGAGATCCCGCGGCCCCTGGGCGAGGCTCGGGGCTGATGTGGCGCGCTCGTCTCACGGCCCTCGGCCGCTGTTTCGACCCCGCCATCCTGCTGCTGGCGCGCGCGAGCCTGTTTCTTGTCTTGCTCACCCTGTTGTCGGTCACGGCCCTCGGTCTTCTCGCTGCGATGGCGCCCATCCTGGCGCCCCTTCTGGGCGCTTTTTTCGAGCCTTACGACGCCTGCTCCCACGCGCCGCTCGCCGTCAGGTTTCCTCCCTTCGCCATACCGGGATGTGCTCATGACGCGTCTTCTTGAGATCGCCGGCTACGCCGCGGTCGCGGTCGCCGTCGTGCTGGCGGTCGGAGCCGCCGCGACGGCGCTCGCATGGGCGCGCGGCCGCAGGGCTTCGCCGCTGCATGTCTGGGTCTTCGTCGGTCGGGGCGATCGCGACGACGGCATGTCCTCGGCCGTCGCCGCCACCCTCGGCCGTCTCGGCCGCGACCGCGACGGCGCCGCCGCCGACCCCGCGGCTCCGCCCGCCGCGCCCCTGGAGGATCGGTCATGATCGCCCGCGCGCTCGTCGCCTGCGGTCTCGCGGCGGCGGTCGCCGGCGGCGCGGCGCAGGCGGAGACGGTCGACTGCGACAGCGCGCCGGTCTTCGACCCGGCGCTCTTCACCGATTTCTGCTGGGACTGCGTGTTTCCCATCCGCATCGCCGGCGTCGGCGGATCGGCCGGCGAGACGCCCTCGCGCGCCAACGACCAGCCGATCTGCCTCTGCCAGGACACGCTCGGCGTGCCGCATGTCGGCGTCGCCATCTCCTACTGGGAGCCCGCCCGCGTCATCGAGCTCGTCAACGCGCCGGGCTGCTCGCCTGCGCTCGGCGGCCTCAAGCTGCCGAACGCCGGGATCGCCAACTACGGCACGCTCGGCACGCCGCTCAACACCGTCGGCGACGCCGCCTTCCAGCATTACCACATGTGGTCGTTTCCGGTGATGGTGATGCTGCAGCTGCTCACCGTCGACCGCTGCGTCCAGGACGGCTATCTCGACCTCGACCTCATGTACATCTCCGAGCTCGATCCCACCTGGACCCGCTCGGAGCTCGCCTACTGGACCACGCCCGAGGTGGCGCTCGTGGCCCAGCCGGAGGTCGCGCTGCTCTGCGTCGGCGACGCGATCGCGGCCAACGCCGGCGAGCCCATCGACGAGCTCTTCTGGTGCGGCGGCTCCTGGGGGTCGCTCTACGCGCTCGACGGCGTCGTGCTGTCGCCGGCGAGCCGCCCGGTCGCCACCTCGATCATGGCGACGCGCGCGCTCGCCGTCGCCCACCGCCGGGGCCTCTCCTGGCGCACCATGGGCTCCGACACGATGTGCGCGGCCAAGCTCGAT
>CAYGUQ010000348.1:0-5138 GCA_964352995.1 uncultured Rhodobacterales bacterium | reverse complement strand
AAGAAGAACATCATCGCCAACCCCAACTGCTCGACCGCGCAGATGGTGGTGGCGCTGAAGCCCCTGCACGACCGGGCGACGATCCGCCGCGTCGTCGTCTCGACCTACCAGTCGACCTCCGGCGCCGGGAAGGAGGGCATGGACGAGCTGTGGCTCCAGACCAAGGGCCTGTTCGTTCCGGGGCAGGAGCTTGCGCCCAAGAAGTTCAGCAAGCAGATCGCCTTCAACGTCATCCCGCACATCGACGACTTCATGGAGGACGGCTCCACGAAGGAGGAGTGGAAGATGGCGGCGGAAACCAAGAAGATCCTCGACCCGAAGGTGAAGGTCACCGCGACCTGCGTTCGGGTGCCGGTCTTCGTCGGCCACTCCGAGGCGCTCAACATCGAGTTCGAGCAGCCGCTCGACGCCGACGAGGCGCGCGAGATCCTGCGCGAGGCGCCGGGCGTGCTGGTCGTCGACAAGCGCGAGGCCGGTGGCTACACGACGCCGGTCGAGTGCGTCGGCGACTACGCGACCTTCGTCAGCCGCATCCGCGACGACTCGACCTGCGAGAACACCATCAATCTCTGGTGCGTCAGCGACAACCTGCGCAAGGGCGCCGCGCTGAACGCGGTGCAGATCGCCGAGCTGCTCGGCCGGCGCGTGCTGAAGAAGGGCTGACGCCTGCGCCGCCGCCCGGCCCGGGCGACGGCGCTTCCGCGGCCGAGAGGAGACGCGCGCCATGCAGGCCATCGACAGCGTTGAGGCGCTCCAGGCGCTCTACGGCGCCCCCGTCCCCGCGTCGCTGACCAAGGTGGCGCGCGCCGTCACGCCCGCTTACCGCAGATGGATCGAGGCGTCGCGCTTCGTCGTGATCGCGACCGTCGGCCCCGAGGGCGTGGACGCGAGCCCGCGCGGCGACAGCGGCCCGGTCGTGCGCGTCGACGGGCCCCGCACGCTGCTGCTGCCCGACTGGCGCGGCAACAACCGCATCGACACGCTGCGCAACATCGTCCGCGACCCGCGCATAAGCCTCATGTTCATGGTTCCCGGCAGCGAGAACGTCGTCCGGGTGATCGGCTCGGCGCTGGTGACGGCGGACGAGGCGTCGACCGCCCTCTTCGAACGCGACGGCAAGCGCCCGCGCACCGTCGTCGTCGTCACCGCCGCGGAGCTCTACTTCCAGTGCGCCAAGGCCGTGATGCGCGCCCGGCTCTGGACCTCGCCCGACGAGAGCGCGGACGTGCCCAGCGCCGGCGACTTCCTGCGCGAGGCGACGCCGGGCTTCGACGGCGAGGGCTACGACCGCAGCTATCCCTCCGACGCGCGCGCGCGGATGTGGTGACGGCGCGCGCCCGGCGACGCTGAAGCCCGGAACGCGCGCTCCGGCCGCGCGCAATTCGACAATCGGCGGCGGTTGGGCGATCCTGCGGCCATGACCATGCGGCGACCACCGAGCGACGCAGCGGCCCGCCGATGATCGGCGTCGACGACGCGATCGGCTGGGCCGAGGGCTTCGCCCCGATGCTGCGCAATCTCGCCGACGAGGCGTTGCAGCCGTGGCGGCTCTATCAGGCGGCGATCCTGCTGGCCGTCTTCGTCGTGGCGCATGTCGCCGCGGGGGCCGTGCGAGAGCGGCTGCGCGAGCGCCTCCGCGGCTGGGAAGGCGCGTCCAAGGCGCAGCTTCGCATCGGGCTGCTGCTGCTGGCGCGGCTGCGCGTGCTGCTGTTCATCGCGCTGCTGTGGGCGCTGATCGCCGTGATGCGCGAGGTCACATGGCCCTCGCGCAGCTATGTGCTGGCGCTCGTCGCGGGGCTGGCGACGACCTGGGCGCTGGTCGGCCTCGCAAGCCGGCTGATCCGCAACGCCGCCCTGCGCGCGGTGGCGACCTGGGGCGCGTGGATCGTCGTCACGCTCTACTACCTCGGCCTGCTGCCGGAGGCGACCGCGGCGCTGGACGCCGCCGCCGTCGATGTCGGCGACCAGCGCGTCTCGGCCCTCGCGGTGCTCAAGGGCCTGGCGCTGCTGACGCTGCTGCTTGCTGGCGCGGGTGTGGCGAGCCGCGCGGCGGGCCGGCGCATCGCGGCGACCGAGGACATCTCGCCCTCGATGAAGGTGCTGGCGGAGAAGGGCGCGTCGCTGGCGCTCTACGGCGTCGCCGTCGTGGTGGGGCTGCAGTCGGTCGGGCTCAACCTCACGAGCCTGACGGTGCTTTCCGGGGCCATCGGGCTCGGCATCGGCTTCGGCCTGCAGAAGGTCGTGTCGAACCTCGTCTCCGGCGTGATCCTGCTGCTCGACAAGTCGATCAAGCCGGGCGACGTCATCTCGCTCGGCGAGACCTTCGGCTGGATCACGACGCTCGGCGCCCGCTTCGTCGGGGTCGTCACGCGCGACGGGCGCGAATACCTGATCCCGAACGAGGATCTCATCACCGGGCAGGTGGTGAACTGGACGCATTCGTCCGATCTCGTGCGGCTCGACGTGCATTTCGGCGTGAGCTACGCGTCCGACCCCCATGCGGTGCGCCGCGTGGCGCGGGAGGCCGCTGCGACGGTGCAGCGCGTGGTGCCGTCGCCGGCCGCGGTCTGCCACATCACCGGTTTCGGCGACAGCTCGATCGACTTCATCCTGCGCTTCTGGATCCGCGACCCCGTGGGCGGCTTGACCAACGTGCGCGGCGACGTCTACCTCGCGCTATGGGACGCGCTGAAGGCCGAGCGCATCGAGATTCCGTTCCCGAGACGGGACGTGACGATAGTCGGTCGGAAGGCCTGAGCGGAGAACCGCGCTCGCAACCTGCGCAACCCCGCCGGGTGTCGCAAATCAGTCATCGGACAGACGTAATTGCTTCGCACACATACCATACTTGACCCTCGCGAAGGTTCCGCCCCTGCTGGCGGCTCGTTGCGGAAGGGGGCGAACCGAATGAGCGCACGCATTCTCGTGGTCGAGGACGAAGAGGCGCTGAGCGCACTGCTCGACTACAACCTTCAGAAGGAGGGCTTCGCGGTCTCCATCTGCCAGGACGGCGAGGAGGCCATCTTGGCGGTCGCGGAGGAGAAGCCCGACCTCGTGCTGCTCGACTGGATGCTGCCGAAGGTCTCAGGCATCGAGGTCTGTCGCCAGATCCGCATCCGCGGCGACATGCGCGACCTGCCGATCATCATGCTGACGGCGCGCGGCGAGGAGGACGACCGCATCCGCGGCCTCGACACCGGCGCCGACGACTACCTCACCAAGCCCTTCTCGATGACCGAGCTTCTGGCGCGCGTGCGCGCCGTGCTGCGCCGCTCGCGCCCGACCCTCTCGGGCGACGTCGCGACCTTCGGCGACATCGTGCTCGACCGCGAGACCCGCCGCGTCCGCCGCGGCGACCGCGAGGTGCATCTCGGCCCCACCGAGTTCCGCCTGCTCGACTGCCTGCTCCAGCGCCCCGGCCGCGTGTTCAGCCGCGAGCAGCTGCTCGACCTCGTGTGGGGCCGCGACGTCTATGTCGAGGCCCGCACGGTCGACGTGCATGTCGGCCGCCTGCGCAAGGCGCTGAACCTGCGCGGCGAGCGCGACCCGATCCGCACCGTCCGCGCCTCCGGCTATGCGCTGGACGAGACCTACAGCGCCTCCTCCACGGCCTGAAAGGCGATGTTGCGCGAGGGCGGCCAAACCGGTTAGCTCTCGCCCACGGCCCCGGCGCCCCGGTGGCGGAATGGTAGACGCATCTGACTCAAAATCAGACGCTCGCAAGGGCGTGCCGGTTCGAGTCCGGCCCGGGGCACCAGACCGCGCATTCTCTCGCTTCAGACCCCGCCGACGAAGCAGGCGAAGGAGCGGCGGATCGCCTCCGGCTCGAGGCCTTCCACGATGAAGACGAGCCGCGAGGCGCGCCGCCCGTCGGGCCAGGCCGCCATGTGGGTCGGCGCATGCACCAGCCGCTGCACCCCGTGCACGGCGACGGGCGCGTCCTCGCCGTCTATCGCCAGTATCCCCTTCACCCGCAACACGCTGTCGCCATGCCGGTTCAGCAGCATGGAGAGCCAGACGCCGAACGACGTCCAGTCCACCGCCCCCTGCGGCTCGATGGCGAAGGCGACCGCGCCGACGCCGTGGGCGTGGGCGTGGTCGTCGGCGCGGTTCTCGGCGCGGTTCTCGGCGGACCGGCCGGCGGGACGGGGCGGCGCCGCATCGTCGGCGATCAGCCAGCCGGGCGCGCATGCGGGGTCATGGGCGTCGCGCACGACCGCCGCGGGGTTCATCTCCGCAAGCCGCGCGAGCATCGCCGCAGCCGCGTCCGGCGCCACGAGGTCTGACTTGGTGAGCACGATGCGCTCCGCCGCCGCCACCTGCCGCCGCAGCTCCGCCCGGCGCGCCAGCCCGTCGGCGCCGTTCACCGCGTCTACCGTGGCGATGGTCGCGCCGATGCGGAAATGCTGGCTCGCGATCGGGTCCGCGCGCAGGGTGGAGAGGATCGGGAACGGGTCGGCGAGCCCCGTGCTCTCGATGACCAACCGGTCGAAGGGCGGCGCCGCCCCGCTCTCGCGCTTGTCGAGCAGCCCGCGCACCGCGTCCGCCAGCTCGCCGCGGATGGTGCAGCACAGGCAGCCCGACTGGAGCAGCACGGTGGTCTCGTCGATGCGTTCGAGCAGTTCGTGATCGAGGCCGACCTCGCCGAACTCGTTGACGAGCACCGCCGCGCCGGCGAGCGCAGGGTCGCGCAGCATCCGCCGCAGCAGCGTCGTCTTGCCCGAGCCGAGAAAGCCGGTCAGCAGATGCGCCGGCGTGAAGCGCGGCGGCGCCGCGGCCGGCCTCGGCGCGGCGTCGATCGCGACGCTCATGGCGCGATCCGCGCCTGCAGCGCCGGATCGAGCGGGTCGAAGGGCCGGCCCGCCAGCGCCTCCGCCGTCGGCCACAGATGCGCCAGCGTCTCGATCACCTCGGTCTTGCCGGTGGCGGTGGAGAGCAGGTAGGCCCGCCCCTGCCAGTCGCTGAGAGTGAGGCGCCAGGCGGCGAGGATGCGGTTCGCCGCGAGGATGCGCCGGGCGCGCTCGGCCCGGCGCGCCTGCGGGTCGGCGTTGCGGGTGTAGACGCCGGGGCGCGCCACGGCGTCGGACCAGTGGTCCTCCACGCCGAGCACCCCGCAGAGCGCGCACATGGCCCCGCCT
>CAYGUQ010000347.1:0-5142 GCA_964352995.1 uncultured Rhodobacterales bacterium | reverse complement strand
TCGGCTTCCGGCTCGCGATCGCGCTGATCCAGACCCAGCTCTACGGCGCCGACGAGCAGCGCGACGAGCCAGAGCACGAGCGCCGCGCGCGCGTCGGTGGTCACGGCGCTCTCCGCAGCGCGGCCGGCGGCGCGGGGCGAGGCGCGGGGCGACGCTGGAGCGGAACTCGTCTCGGGCTGGTCGGACATGCTGCGCCCAGCATAGAAGTGCGGCGACGGACGTGAAAAGGGGCGTGACGATGGATGACGCGACCGAAGGCGCCGGGCCGGCGGACCGGGCGGCGGACGGCGCCGCCGGGGGGCTCCGCACCGGCGGCCGACTCGTCGTGGAGTGTCTGCAGGCTCAGGGCGTCGAGCGCGTCTTCTGCGTGCCTGGCGAGAGCTACCTCGCCGTGCTCGACGCGCTGCGCGACGCAGGGATCGACGTCGTCGTCGCGCGCCACGAGGGCGGCGCGGCGATGATGGCGGAAGCCGAGGGCAAGATGACCGGCCGGCCCGGCGTCGCCCTCGTCACCCGCGGCCCCGGAGCGACCAACGCCGCCAGCGGCGTGCATGTCGCGAAGCAGGACAGCACGCCCATGGTGCTGCTCGTCGGCCAGATCGGCCGCGCGATGCGGGGGCGCGAGGCGTTCCAGGAGGTCGACTACCGCCAGACCTTCGGCGACCTCGCCAAGTGGACCGCGCAGATCGAGAGCGCCGCGCTGATCCCCGAGACCATGGGGCGCGCATGGAGCATGGCGATGGCCGGCCGCCCCGGCCCTGTCGTGCTCGCCCTGCCGGAGGACATGCTGCGCGAGAGCGCCCCTGTCGCGGCCGGCCCCCGCGTGGTCGCCGCCGAACCGGGCCCCGGCGCCGCCGACGTCCTGCGCCTCGGCGCGATGCTCTCCGCCGCCGAGCGCCCGCTGCTCGTGCTCGGCGGCTCGCGATGGGACGCCGCCTCCGTCGCCGCGGCTGAGTCCTTCGCCGAGGCGTGGGCGCTGCCCGTCGCCTGCTCGTTCCGCCGCCAGCAGCTCTTCGACCATGCCCACCCGCTCTACGCCGGCGACGTCGGCCTCGGAATCAACCCCGCCCTGCGCGCGCGCCTCGCATGGGCGGACGTGCTGATCCTGCTCGGCGCGCGGTTCTCCGAGAACCCCAGCCAGGGCTTCACGCTGCTCGACATTCCGAAGCCGCGGCAGCAGCTCGTCCACATCCATCCCGGCCCCGAGGAGCTCGGCCGCATCTACGCCCCCGATCTGGCGATCTGCGCGTCGCCTGCCGGCTTTCTCGCCGCCGCGCCGCGACCGCCGGCGCCGCGCGACGCCGCCGCGGCGGCGGAGGCGCATGCGGCCTATCTGCAGTGGAGCGCGCCTCCCGCGGCCCCGGCGAAGGGCGCAGGCGTCGACCTCGGCGCCGTCGTCGCGCATCTCGGCGAGGCGCTGCCGGCGGACGCGATCCTGACCAACGGCGCCGGCAATTACGCGGCCTGGCTGCACCGCTTCCACCGCCATCGCGGCTGGGGAACCCAGCTCGCGCCGACCTCCGGCTCGATGGGCTACGGCCTGCCGGCGGCGGTCGCGGCCAAGCTGCGCCGCCCCGACCGCGAGGTCGTGTGCCTCGCCGGCGACGGCTGCTTCCAGATGACCATGCAGGAGATGGGGACCGCCGCGCAGCACGGCGCCGGCGTCGTCGTTCTGGTCTGCGACAACGCGATGTACGGCACGATCCGGATGCATCAGGCCCGCAGCTATCCGGGCCGGCCGGTCGCCACGACGCTCTCCAACCCCGACTTCGCCGCGATCGCGCGCAGCTACGGCGCTTTCGGCGAGGCGGTGCGCGAGACCGCCGGCTTCGCCGCCGGCTTCGCCCGCGCCCGCGAGGCCGCCGCGGCGGGCCGCCCCGCGCTGCTGCACCTCTTCACCGACCCCGACGCCATCTCGCCGAGCGCGCGCCTCTCCGCCATGGAGCGCTGAGCCGCGCGCCCTGCGGCGGCGCGCCGTCGATCCGGGCGATTCCATCGGGCTGCACATGCCTCATGGCACATGCCCCATGCGCCGTCGCCGTCGCCGCCGCGCCCGCTCCGAGAGGAAAGCCTGCGGCTGAAGATGGTTCTGCTTGACAACTGCGGGCTGAATCGACGGGATCGCGACACAACCATAAGAAGTTGAGGAGACCCCGGATGACCCTCGCGACCCGCCTCGCCGCGGCCGCGCTGCTCGCCGCTTCGGCCGCGCCCGCAGCCGCCGCGCCCTTCGGCGCCGTCTACGCCTTCGGTGACAGCCTCAACGACTGCTGCTTCCTCGGCCCGTTCACCAACGGCCGCGAGACGTGGATTTCCGACTTCGCCTTGGCGATCGGCGCCGACTATCCGAGCCCGGAGACCGCCGTGCGCGACTACGCCGTCGGCGGCGCCCAGTCCGGCTCGAGCAACGTGATCCCCGACACAGACGCGGGCTTCGGATTCGATACCGGCCTCAGCGCCCAGCTCGACAGGTTCGAGGCCGCCGCGCCGGCGGTGGGGGCCGACGACCTCGCCGTGATCTGGGTCGGAACGAACGACATCTGGGCCTCGGCGCTGCCGACGCCGTCGCTGCTTGGGCTGACGCTGAACCAGCCGCTCGGCCCGCGGCCCCGCGTCGACGCGCTGGCCGACTACGTGGAGGGCCGCATCGGCGACGCCGTGGCGCGGCTGCGCGACGCCGGCTTCGGCAATGCGCTGATTCTAACGCCCTTCGACGTCAGCCAGTCCGCGCTGACCGACGGGGCCAAGAGCTCTGGGCTCCAGCGTGCCTATTCGCGGGCGGTGCGCGACCGGCTCGCGACGCTCTATACGGCCGGGATCGACACCTGGACGCTCGACATGGTCGAGCTGATCGCGGGCCTTCAGGCGGGTGCGCCGGACAACGGCTTCGCATTCCTGGACGGCTTCGAGAGCTGCGGGCCGTTCGGCGCGGCGCCGGGAACCTGCGAGGCGCGCAGCCAGGCCGAGCAGGACAGCTACATCTTCTACGACGCCGTGCACCTCACGACGGCGACGAACGCCATCGTCTCCGAGCGCGCGGCGGCGCTGGTGACGCAGTCGGCGCCCATCGCGCCGGTGCCGCTGCCGGCCGGCGGCGCGCTGCTGCTCGCCGGGGTCGCCGCCTTCGCCGCGCTCCGCTCCCGCCGTTCGGCCCCCATCCCAAGCCGCCTCTCGGCGGCCTGAGCCGGCACAGCCCTTGATGGCGTGAAGAGCGGCCGGAGCGACCCTTTCCGCGTCGCACGAAGTTCCCCGCAAGTCGACGAGCAACGCCTTGATGCGATTGCGCTATCAAGGCCCGTTGCCGCCGCCTCGGGCAACCTCTCTCGCGACGTCGCCCCGCCGCCTATCTCGCCGCGGGGTCGCGCAAGCCGCAAAGTCGTCGGGAGTTTCCCGGGAAGTCGCCCCGCCGAAGTCTCCGCTCCGGCCGCGCGGCGCCGGCTCAGGCCGCTCGGACCATCGCGTCGTAGGCCTCGACCATGTCCTTCGCCATCTGGCCGACCTCGAAGCGGTAGGGGCCGATTTCGGCCACCGGCGTCACCTCCGCCGCCGTGCCGGTCAGCCAGCATTGCTCGAAGCCCTCCAGTTCGGCGGGCTCGATGTGGCGCTCGATCACCTCGATCTGGCGCTCGCGCATCATCGCGATCACCGACTGGCGGGTGATGCCGTTCAGGAAGCAGTCGGGCAGGGGCGTGTGCACCTTGCCGTCCTTCACGAAGAAGATGTTGGCCCCCGTCGCCTCCGCCACGTAACCGCGCCAGTCCATCATCAGCGCGTCCGAATACCCCTTGGCCTCGGCGGCGTGCTTGGAGAGCGTGCAGATCATGTAGAGGCCCGAGGCCTTGGCGCGGCACGGAATCGTCTCCGGGCTCGGCCGTTTCCACTCGGCGATGTCGAGCCGGGCGCCCTTCAGTTTCGCGTCGCCGTAATAGGCCCCCCAGCTCCACGCAGCGATGGCGAGATGGATCGTGTTGCCCTGCGCCGAGACGCCCATCATCTCCGATCCGCGCCAGGCCAGCGGACGGATGTAGGCGTCCGAGAGATCGTTGCGCCGCATCACCTCAAGCTTCACGGCCTCGATGGTGTCGATGTCGTAGGGCAGCTTGAAGCCCAGCAGGCGGGCCGATTCAGCCAGCCGCTCGGAGTGCCTGCGGCTCTCGAAGATCCTGCCGCCATAGGCCCGCTCGCCCTCGAAGACCGACGAGCCGTAATGCATGGCGTGGGTGAGGATGTGGACCTTGGCCTCGCGCCAGGGCAGATACTCGCCGTCCATCCAGATCCAGCCGTCGCGATCGTCGTATGCGGGCCCGCTCATCGGTCTCTCTTCCTTTCACGACGGCCTAGCGCCGCCCCCCTCGGCCAACGCGAAGGCCGGGCCCCCGTGTTTTCCGTTTGTTGCCGTTGCTGCGCCGACGACGACAGGAAACGTCGTCTCGGCTTGCGGTGGGCGTAACATCGCGCTAGAGATGCGTCAACGCCGCTGACATAAATCGTGATGCGCGAGGACGGGACTGCCATGGGCGACGCGGTTTTTCCGACACGGCGGCCGGCGGCGCGGCCGGGGGCCCGGCTCGGCGGCCCCCAGCGCGAGGGCTTGCGCGGCGAGCAGCTGCTTTACCTGACCGATGAGCAGCTGCGGCAGGGCATCGAGCTGATGTTCTTCGCCTACCGCGACTTCACCGCCGACCCGGACCGCATCCTGGAGGAGTTCGGCTACGGCCGCGCCCACCACCGCGCGCTGCACTTCGTGGCGCGGCGGCCGGGGCTGACGGTGCAGGGCCTGCTCGACATCCTGCGCGTCACCAAGCAGTCGCTGAACCGGGTGCTGCGGCAGCTCATCGAGGACCGGATGATCGAGAGCCGCGTCGGCGCGCAGGACCGCCGCCAGCGTCTGCTCTCGCTCAGCCCCAAGGGCGCGTCGCTGGAGGCCCGGCTGTCGGAGGCGCAGCGCGCGCGGATGCGCAGGGCCTTCAGCGAGGCCGGGCCGCAGGCGGTGGCGGGTTTCCGCCAGGTGCTGGAGCGGATGATCGAGGCCGAGGCGCGCGAGGCCGCGCTCGGCGCGCCGCCCGACGCGCCTTCCGACGCGCCTCCCGGGCCCGACGCGAAGCCCGCGCCCCGGCCCGGTCGGGAGGGCGGGCGTTGACC
>CAYGUQ010000346.1:0-5162 GCA_964352995.1 uncultured Rhodobacterales bacterium | reverse complement strand
GCGGCCTCCAGCGCCTCGGCAGCAGGCCTGCCCGCGAGCAGCCGCGCCGCGAAGACGCCCGCGAGCACGTCGCCGGCCCCGGTGGTGTCGCGCGCCGCGACCGCCGGGGCGCCCACGAGCCGCGCCTCGCCGCCGGCCTCCAGCCGCGCGCCCAGCGCGCCAAGCGTGACGACGCGGATCGGCGCCGGCGCGTCGAGCGCGGCCGCCTCGCCCTCGTTCATCACCAGCGCCTCCGCGACGCGCGCGGCGCGCTGACCATTCTCAACCCCTCGCCGCTGCGCCCCGGACTCGACGCCGCCGCGCGGGTCAGCTCCGCGTCGAGATTGCCCTGCATCAGAAGGCCGTCGCCGGGGCCCAGCGCCGCCGCGGCCGCCAGCGCCGCGGCGGCCGGCAGCGCGGCGACGGCGTCGGTCGTGGTCACGACGACGTTCTCGCCCGCCGGCCCGACGAGGATCAGCGACTGATCCGACGCGCCTTCGCGCCGCATCACGCCCGGCCCGTCGAGACCCTCCGCCGCGATCCAGGCCGCAAGCCGCGCGCCCGGCTCGTCTGTCCCGAGCATGGTGAGGAAGCGCACCGCGGCGCCGGCGCGGCGGGCGGTGGCGGCCTGGTTGAAGCCCTTGCCGCCCGGCCCCTCCCGCGGCGCGGCGGCGAACACGCTCTCGCCCTCGGCGGGCAGCCGTTCGACCGCGAAGGAGCGGTCGAGCGCCGCGTTGCCGACGACGAGCAGCGTCACCGCAGCGCCGAGACCGCAGCCATGAAGCCGCGGCAGCGCTCGGGCGCCACCGGGTTCCACCAGACGCCGCCCTCCTTCAGCGCGCTCGCCACGATCACCCCGTCGGCGACCGAGAGCACCGCGCCCACGTTCTCAGGCGTGACGCCGGAGCCGACGAGCACCGGCAGCGCGGTGGCGCCGCGCACCTCGGCGAGCTCCTCAGGCCGCGCGGCGTCTCCGGTCCGCTGGCCGGTGGCGATGACGGCGTCGGCGCCGGACCACTCGATGTCGCGCGTCAGCTCTGCGACGCTGCGGTCGGCGGTTATGGCGTGCGAGCCGTGCTTGACGTGGCTGTCGGCGAAGACGGCGACCGCCTCCGCCCCCAGCGCCCGGCGGTAGCGCAGCGCCTCGGCCGCCGGCCCCTCGATCAGACCCTCGTTGGCGACATAGGCGTTGCACCACTGGTTGACGCGGATGAAGCGCGCGCCGGAGGCGGCGGCGACGGCCAGCGCGCTCGCGGCGTCGTTGGCGAGCACGTTGACGCCGACCGGCAGGCCCGTCTCGGCGATCACGCGCTCGGCGAGCACCGCCATGCAGGCGGCGGTCTCGTGGCCCATCGCCTCGGGCTTGCGGAACGGGATGTCGCCGTGATTCTCCACGATCAGCCCGTCGAAGCCGGCGCCGGCGTAGGCGGCGGCGTCGGCCAGCGCCCGCTCGCGCACCGCAGCCATGCCGCCGCCGCGCGAGGCCGGCGCCCCCGGCAGCGGCGCGAGGTGCACGACGCCGATCGCGACGGCCCGCGCCCGCCCGAAGAGCGTCTCGAAGATCCCCGCGCGGATCGGCGCGACAGAAGACGACGCCATCGAGCCTCTCCCCCATGTCTTGAAACGTTTCATGCGAGGTAGCGCGCTCTCTCGCGCCGCGTCAACCGCGCGGCCGTCGCGGCGCGGCGCCGGCTGGAGCGTCCTCCGACCTCAAATCGATTCGCCGATGCGCCGCCAGTCTCCTGAAGTCGGGTCGACGAACCAAGTCACGGACACGTTCCGGTTGTCACAGAACTCCGCGCATCCCGTTTTTCATGAAGTCTCGACACACGCCGGGCGCGTCTGTTCAGGCCCATTGCACCCTGACGGCGCATTTATGCGCCACTGGATGGCGTATATTCTTGCTTCTCCAGCCTTTACTTTGTTTTCACCGGGACGGACGATACGCAAGTGCGTAAGGTCACAGTCCAAATACCCGTGACCAGTTGAGCGGAGATCGGTATGAGCGTCGCCCCGGGCCAACGCTGCGAATGGTGCAACCGCATCGTCCATGACCCCGTGCAGCGGGGCGACGCCTCTGGACACGCCGCCTGCGCCGCCGCGCTCGACCTCTTCGCAGGCATGCTCGCCGACTACGACGACGCCCCGACGCGGATCGACGCCGCCGTGCTCAGGGCGATCGGCGACGTGAGGCTGGCCGATGTCGTCCGCGCCTATCTTGCGCCGTCGCAGGCGCATCCGCCGCTGGACGGCGTCGTCTTCACGGCGGCCGCGCCGGGCGTCGCGGAGGCGCGGCGCAGCGCCTAGGCGTCGGCGAGCAGCCTCGCGCCCGCAACGCAGGCGCGACGCGCCAGCACCCGCTTCCTCCACGGCGCGCGCCGTCGCCGCCCGTCGCATCCCGGACCGCGGCGGCGATCCATCGGCCATGCTGCGGCCGGCGGCCCCGCCTCTCCCGCGCCGCCGCAACCCGAGATCC
Organism: uncultured Rhodobacterales bacterium; assembly: GCA_964352995.1. Classification (GTDB taxonomy): domain Bacteria; phylum Pseudomonadota; class Alphaproteobacteria; order Rhodobacterales; family Rhodobacteraceae; genus Rubrimonas. The sequence continues at coordinate 2,707 of CAYGUQ010000346.1, read as the reverse complement.
AGCCAAGTCGACCCCTCGCCCGGCGCCGCGCGCCGCGCGCCTTCCCTGTGCTTCGTTAATTTCCGGTCTCGACATGAAATGCAGCATAATGCAGTCATTGGGCGCGGCAGGATGAAGGTTGCATATGAACGACAGCGCTTCGGCCTTTGCGACGGCGCTCTCGCTGATCGTCTCCGGCGACCCCGAGTTCCTCGGGATCGTCGGGCTGTCGCTGAGCGTCACGCTGACGGCGGTGCTCGTCTCCTGCGTCGTCGGCATGCCGTTTGGCGCGCTGCTGGCGGTCGCGCGGTTTCCCGGTCGCGGCGCGCTGGTCGTCGCCTGCAACGCGCTGATGGGGCTGCCGCCGGTGGTGGTGGGCCTGCTGGTCTATCTCGCGCTGTCGCGCAGCGGACCGCTCGGGTCGCTGGGGCTGCTCTACACCCCCGCCGCCATGGTGATCGCGCAGACCATTCTCGTCACGCCCATCGTAGCAGCGCTGACGCGACAGGCGGTGGCGGACCTCAACGTGGAGTACGACGAGTATCTGCGGGCGCTCGGCGCCTCGCGGTTCGAGACGATCGGCACGCTGCTCTGGGACGCCCGCTTCAGCCTCGTCACCGCCGCGCTGGCGGGCTTCGGCCGCGCCTCCGCCGAGGTCGGCGCGGTGATGATCGTCGGCGGCAACATCGCCCATGTCACCCGCGTCATGACCACGACCATCGCGCTGGAGACCTCGCGCGGCGAACTGGCGCTGGCGCTGGGGCTCGGCGTCGTGCTTCTGGCGATCTCGCTGAGCGTCAACGCCGCCGTCATGGGCGTTCGGACGCAGGCGGAGCGGGTCGGCCATGCCTGACGGCGCCCGCACCGATTTCCACGCCGACGCGCCGCCCGAGGACCGCGACGGCCTCTGGCCCGTCTCGATCGAGGGCGCGACGCTCTCCGCCGGCGGGCGGCGGCTGCTCGACGGGCTGAGCTTCACCCTGCCCGGCGGCGGCGTGACCGCGCTGATGGGGCCGAACGGCGCCGGCAAGAGCCTCGCGCTGCGCATGATCGCCGGCCTGATCCGCCCCGACGCGGGAGCCGTGCGCTGGGGCGCGCGCGAGACGCCGGGCAAGGGCGCCGTGGCGCTCGTCTTCCAGCGGCCGGTGCTGCTGCGCCGCTCCGCCGCCGGCAATCTCGACCACGCCCTCGCCGTCGCGGGCGTCGGGCGCCGGGAGCGGGCCGCCCGCCGCGCCGAGCTTCTCGCGCTGGCCGGCCTCGAAAGCCTCGCCGACCGCCCCGCCCGGGCCCTTTCCGGCGGCGAGGCGCAGCGGCTCGCGCTCGCGCGCGCGCTGGCCGCGCGGCCGCGGCTGCTGCTGCTCGACGAGCCGACGGCGAGCCTCGACCCCGCCGCCGTCGCCGCCATCGAGGAGCTGACGCGCCGCGTCGTCGCCGGCGGCGCCACGGTCCTGCTCGTCACCCATGACGCCGGGCAGGCGCGCCGCCTCGCCGGCCGGGCGCTCTTCATGCACGCCGGCCGCATCGTCGAGGACGCGCCCGCCGCGCGCCTGCTCGTCGCGCCCCGCTCGCCGCAGGCCCAGGCCTATCTCGCCGGCCGGCTGCTCGTCTGATCCGTTCCAAGGGAGGAAGAACCATGCATTTCAACCGCGCGCTGCTCGCCGCAGCCCTGATCGCCGGCCCGGCGTTCTCGGCCGCGGCGGAGGACTTCATCCTCGTGCAGTCCACCACCTCGACGCAGAACTCCGGCCTGTTCGACCACATCCTGCCGCAGTTCACCGAGAAGACCGGGACCGAGGTGCGCGTGGTCGCCGTCGGCACCGGCCAGGCGATCAAGAACGCCATGAACTGCGACGGCGACGTGCTGCTGGTGCACTCCCGCGCGCGCGAGGACGCCTTCGTCGCCGAGGGCTTCGCCCCCCGCCGCTACGACGTGATGTACAACGACTTCGTCGTGATCGGCCCCGAGGCCGACCCCGCCGGCGTCGCGGGCATGACCGACGCCGCGGCGGCGCTCGCCAAGATCGCCGGGGCCGAGGCGCCCTTCGCCTCGCGCGGCGACGACAGCGGCACCCACGGCAAGGAGAAGAGCCTCTGGAAGGCCGCGGGCGTCGACCAGGCGGCGGCCTCGGGAAGCTGGTATCGCGAGACCGGCTCGGGCATGGGCGCCACCATCAACGCCGCCGTCGGCATGGGCGCCTACACCCTCGCCGACCGGGCGACCTGGTCGTCCTACGGCGCCAAGGGCGACTACGAGATCGTGGTCGAGGGCGATCCGGCGCTCTTCAACCCCTATGGCGCGATGCTGGTTAGCGCGGACAAGTGCCCCTCGGTCAAGACCGCGCTGGGGCAGGCGTTCATCGACTGGCTGGTGGGTTCCGAGGGGCAGGCCGCGATCGCGAGCTTCAGGATCGGCGGCGAGCAGCAGTTCTTCCCCAGCGCCGCCGAAGAGAAGGTCGGCGGATGACGCTGCGGGCCGTCGTCGTCATGGCGGCGCTGGCGGCGGGCGCCGCGTCGGCGGAGCCGGTGCTGCTGCACGCCGCCGGCAGCCTGCGCGCAGCCCTTGCCGAGGTCGCGGCCGACTACGCCGCGGCCGAGGGGGTGGCGGTGACGACCGCCTTCGCCGCCTCCGGCACGCTGCGCGAGCGGATCGAGGGGGGCGCGGCCGCGCAGGTCTTCGCCTCGGCCAACATGGCGCCCCCGACGCGTCTCGCCCAGCTCGGCGCCGCGG
>CAYGUQ010000345.1:0-5188 GCA_964352995.1 uncultured Rhodobacterales bacterium | reverse complement strand
CGCCAAGACCGCCGTCGTCGCGGTGGTGGCGCCGATGCCCATCTCGCCTGCGATGAAGAGGTCCGCCTCGGGGTCGACCGAGGCCCACCCGGCGCCGAGCGCCTGCAGGAAGCGCGCCTCGTCCATCGCGGGGCCTTCGGTGAAGTCTGCGGTCGGCCGGCCCACGCCGACGTCGACGACGTCGAGCCGCGCCCCGAGCAGGCGGCTGAGCTGGTTGATGGCGGCGCCGCCGGCGGCGAAGTTGCCCACCATCTGCGCCGTGACCTCGGCGGGGAAGGGCGACACGCCGCGGCGCGCGACGCCGTGGTCGGCGGCGAACACGACGATCTGAGGTCGTTCCGCCAAGCCGCGCGCCACGCCGCGCCAGCCGCACCACCAGACCGCGATCTCCTCCAGCCGTCCCAGCGCGCCGGGCGGCTTGGTGAGCCGCCCGTTGCGCGCCTCGGCCGCTGCGCGCGCGGCGAGGTCGGGCCCCGGCGCGGCGGCGAGGGCGGCTCGAAAGGCGTCGAGGCTGGCGAAGGGCATGGCGGCTCCGGCTGAGAGGCGGTATCCAGCCGACGCGGTAGCCCGCGCGCGCGTCGCGGGCAATCCGCCGACCCCCATGGCGGAGCGCGACCGATGCGCCTCTTCGACCTTCGAGACCCGCTCCATGCGCTCAGCCTGCTGACGCGCATCCCCGCGCCCGTCGACCATGCGCGCGCGGCTGAGCGCGCCGCGGCGGCGGCGTGGGCGTGGCCGCTGGTCGGCGCGCTGGTCGGCGCGCTGACGGGGGCGGTCCTGTGGCTCTGCCTGGCCCTAGGCCTGCCCCCGCTCGCCGCCGCAGCCGCCGCGCTGGCGGCGTCGCTGACGCTGACGGGCGCCTTTCACGAGGACGGGCTGGCGGACTGCGCCGACGGGTTCGGCGGCGGGATGCGCCCGGAGCGGCGCATGGAGATCATGCTCGACAGCCGGGTGGGGACGTTCGGCGCATCCGCGCTCGCGCTCGCGCTGCTCGCCAAGGCGGCCTTCATGGCGGAGACGGCGCCGGCGCTCGCGGTGGCGACCTTCGCCGCCTCGGGCGCAGTGAGCCGCGCCGTCGTGCCGCTGATCTTCAGGCTTGGGCCGCAGGCGAAGCCCGGCGGGATGGCGGCGACGGCGGGCGCTCCGGGCTGGTCCACCGTCGCCGCGGCGCTTGCGGTCGGCGGCGGTCTCGGCGCGGCGGCGCTGGGATGGGATGCGACGGCGTGGATGGCGGCGGCGGCGCTCGCGGCGGCGCTGGCGACGCGGGCGGTGGCGCGGGCCAAGATCGGCGGCGTCACCGGAGACGTGCTGGGCGCGGCCCAGATGACCGCCGAACTGGCGGCGCTGGGCGCGCTCGCGGCGCTGCTCTCGCGGGGGTGAGGCGGCGCCGCCGACGGCGCCGCCCGGCCGTTACTTCTTGGCGGCTTCCACGGACTTCATCAGGATCGTCTCGGCTTCGGCCTTGTCGCCCCAGCCGATGACCTTGACCCACTTGCCGGCCTCAAGGTCCTTGTAGTGCTCGAAGAAGTGCTTGATGCGGTCGCGGGTCTTCTCGACGATGTCGGTCAGGTCCTGGATGTTGGCCTGGAACGGGTCGACCTTCTCCACCGGCACGGCGATGATCTTGTCGTCCATGCCGCCGTCGTCCTCCATCTTCAACACGCCCACGGGGCGGCAGCGGATGACGACGCCGGGAGCCAGCGCGAAATCGCACAGCACCAGCACGTCGGTCGGGTCGCCGTCGTCGTGCAGGGTGTTGGGGACGAAGCCGTAGTTGCAGGGGTAGAACATCGGCGTGTTGACGATGCGGTCGACGAAGACGGCGCCGCTGTCCTTGTCGATCTCGTACTTCACGGGCGCGCCGCCGCCGGCGCCGCCGGTGATCTCGATCACCACGTTGACGTCCTTGGGCGGGTTCTTCCCGGCGGGGATGGCGTCGAGATTCATGATGTCTCCATTGATCTTGTTGCGGCTGCGAAGGCCGTCAGGCTGCGTTTTCGCGGTTCGCCTAGCACACTGGCGCCCCGCGGCAAAGCGCCGTCACGCGCCGCGCCGCTGCGCCTGCAGGTTCAACACGTTGCCGAAGAGAATCAGCACGGCGCCGAAGGCGAGCGACAGCTCCACCGGCTCGCCGTAGAGCGTCAGTCCCACGACGGCGATGACAGGCAGGCGCAGGAACTCCATCGGCGCCACCACCGAAGCCGGCGCGAAGCCTAGCGCGCGCGCCAGCCCCATGTGCGCCGACAGCCCGCTGACGCCGAGGAAAAGCACCCAGGGCAGCGTGTCCGCCGTCACCCCCGTGACGCCGCCGGGCAGGGCGCAGGCCAGCCCCATCAGCATCTGGCTCAGCGTCATCCAGAACAGCACGCAGAGCGCCCCGTCCCGCCGCATCAGCCCGCGGGTGAAGATGTTGGTCAGCGCGAAGCCGAGCGCCGAGGCCAGCGCCGCGAGGTGCCCGAGCTCCAGCGGCGCGACGCCGGGCTGCGCGATGACCAGCACGCCGATAAAACCGAGCAGCGCCGCCGCCAGCTTCCAGCGCGTCAGCGTCTCGCCGAGCAGGAGCGGCGCGAGCATCGCCACCCAGATCGGGTTGGTGAACTCCAGCGCGACGACCTGCGCCAGCGGAATCGTCGCAATGCCGTAGAACCACAGGTTCTGGCCCGTGAAATGGATCACGTTGCGGCGCGCATGGCCCCAGGGCTGCGACGTCGCCGCGCCGCGCCAGCCATGGATGCGCAGCAGCAGCGCCGCGACGATCGGCAGGCCGACGGCGGAGCGATAGAACATGATCTCGAAAGTGTCGTACTGCGCGGAGAGTTCGCGGCCCGCGACGGTCATCGCCGCAAAGGAGACGATGGCTAGGCCCATCCACCCCGCCGCCGCCATCGGGCGGGCGGTCGGGTGGCCGTCTGCGGCGTCTGTCATGGCGCCAGACGGCAGCAACCCGTGAGCAGCCGGTCGCCGTCGAGCACGTCGACGGTCCACGCCTGCGTGCGGTCGGACATCCCGTCGACGCAGGCGAGCGGGCGCAGCACCGCGACCAGCGCGCCGTAGTCGAGGCGCGCGGGGAAGGCGGACATGCCGACGGCGGGGGCGACGCCCTGCAGCGCGCGCTCAGGCCCGTCTCCGTCGGGGCTGCGGAGCGTCGTCGTCGCCCCGAGCTTCAGCGACCAGAACGGCTCCACCCCCGAGCAGAGCAGCCCGTCCGGCGCCTCGGAGCCCGCGAGACGGGGCGTCTCCACGGGGGAAAGCGCGTCGCGCGCCACCCATCCGTCGCGTTCGCCGAAGCCGATGCGCACCCAGGCGCCGTCGGCGCCGGTCGTCTCGACAGGCGTCGCCGCCGGCTCCAGCGCGCCGATCACGCCGCCGCCCGGCGCGTCGCGCACCGGCAGCGGGTGCGCCGGCGCGGAGAAGTGCGCCTGCGCGTGGGCGAGGCCGGCGAAAAGGACGGCATGCAGGAGTGCGGGCGGCGCTGCGCGGATCACTCCCATTCGATCGTCCCCGGCGGCTTCGAGGTCACGTCGTAGACCACCCGGTTGACGCCGCGCACCTCGTTGATGATGCGGCTCGCCACGCGGCCGAGGAAGGCGTGCTCGAACGGATAGTAGTCGGCGGTCATGCCGTCGACGGAGGTGACGGCGCGCAGCGCGAGCACGTAGTCGTAGCTCCGCCCGTCGCCCATCACGCCGACGCTGCGCACCGGCAGCAGGGCGGCGAAGGCCTGCCAGATCTCGTCGTAGAGCCCGGCGTTGCGGATCTCCTCAAGATACACTGCGTCAGCGCGCCGCAGGATGGCGAGCTTCTCCGCGGTGATCTCGCCGGGGCAGCGGATCGCGAGGCCGGGTCCGGGGAATGGATGTCGGCCGACGAATCGCTCCGGGAGGCCGAGCTCGCGCCCGAGCGCCCGCACCTCGTCCTTGAAGAGCGCGCGCAGCGGCTCGACGAGCTTGAGGTTCATGCGCTCGGGGAGCCCGCCGACATTGTGGTGGCTCTTGATCGTGACCGAGGGGCCGCCGGTGACGGAGACCGACTCGATCACGTCCGGGTAGAGCGTTCCCTGGGCGAGAAACTTAACGTCGCCAATGCTTTCCGCGTGTTCCTGAAACACGTCTATGAAAAGCTTGCCGATGGTCTTGCGCTTCTGCTCGGGGTCGGTCACGCCGTCGAGCGCGGCGAGGAAGCGCGGCCCCTCGTCGGCGTGGATCAGCGGGATGTTGTGGTGGTCGCGGAACAGGCCGACCACCTCGTCCGCCTCGCCCTCGCGCATCATGCCGGTGTCGACGAAGACGCAGGTGAGCCGCTCGCCAACGGCCTCGTGGACCAGAACCGCCGTCACCGCGCTGTCGACGCCGCCCGAGAGCCCGCAGACCACGCGGGCGTCGCCGACCTGGGCGCGGATAGCGGCGACCGCCTCGTCGCGATAGGCGGCCATGGTCCAGTCGCCCTTGAGGCCGGCGACCTGAAAGAGGAAATTGCCGTAGATGCGCTCGCCGCGCAGCGTGTGCACGACTTCCGGATGGAACTGCACCGCATAGAAGCGGCGAGCCTCGTCGGCGATGGCGGCGAAGGGCGCGCCCGGCGAGGCGGCGATGACGCGGAAGCCCTCGGGCAGCGCGGTCACGCGGTCGCCGTGGCTCATCCAGACCTGCTCGGCGGCGCCGGGCGCGACCCAGCCGTCGAAGAGCGGCGAGGGCTCGGCCACCGTGAGGCTCGCGCGGCCGAACTCGCGATGGCTCCCGCCCTCGACCCGGCCGCCGAGCGCCGAGACCATCGCCTGCTGGCCGTAGCAGACGCCGAGGACCGGCGCGCCCGCCTCGAACACGGCGGCGTCCGGCATCGGCGCGTCGGCGTCCAGGACGCTGGCGGGACCGCCCGAGAGGATGATCGCGCGCGGCGCGAACTCGGCCAGGAAGGCGCGGTCGACGAGGGCGAAGGGAACGATCTCGGAGTACACCCGCGCCTCGCGAAGGCGGCGGGCGATCAACTGCGTCACCTGGCTGCCGAAGTCGACGATCAGGACGCGTTCATGCTGCGGCGGGTTCATCGCGCTCGGGTAAGCGCTTGCGCGAATCCGCGCACGCGCTTACCCGGGCGCGATGCACCCGCCGCAGCATGAACGCGTCCTGATCGTCGCCTTCGGCAGCCAGGTGACGCAGTTGCTCGCCCGCCGCCTTCGCGAGGCGCGGGG
>CAYGUQ010000344.1:0-5205 GCA_964352995.1 uncultured Rhodobacterales bacterium | reverse complement strand
CAACTCCGCCGTCCAAGTGCTCGGCGCGCCCGGCGCGAATCGCCCTGGGCCGCCGACGCGGGGGCAGTATTTCAACCCCGTTGCGCGCCCACAACCGCGGCCGCGACGCCGTCGAGCCTTGACCGAAGCGTCCTTGCGCAGCAAGAGCGGGCGGGCCGCGGCTACGGCCGCGCCCGAACACGCATCGACCAGACGCACCGACAAGACGCACCGACCCACGACGCTCCACCCCGGCGCAGCGCCAGCGCCGCCGCCACAGCGAGGCCTTCTCCCGTGACCAACGCCGCGACCCCCGCCGTCGACATCGCCGCCCTGCGCGACCGCCATCCCGAGCACTTCCGCATGGCGACCGCGCTGCGCGTGCTGACGCTCGACGCGGTCGCCGCCGCCAACTCCGGCCATTCCGGCATGCCGATGGGCATGGCCGACGTCGCGACGGTGCTGTTCTCGAAGCATCTGCGCTACGACGCCGCCGACCCGGCATGGCCCGACCGCGACCGCTTCGTGCTCTCCGCCGGCCACGGCTCGATGCTGCTCTACGGCCTGCTGCACCTGACCGGCGTGAAGGACGCGCCGATCGAGGAGCTGAGGAACTTCCGCCAGCTCGGCGCGAAGACCGCCGGCCACCCCGAATTCGGCCACCTGCAGGGCGTCGAGACCACCACCGGTCCGCTGGGGCAGGGGCTCGCCAACGCCGTCGGCATGGCGATCGCGGAGCGCTCGCTCGCGGCGCGCTTCGGCAAGGCGGTCGACCACCGCACCTGGGTCATCGCCGGCGACGGCTGCCTGATGGAGGGCGTCAGCCAGGAGGCGATCACGCTCGCCGGCCATCTGCGCCTGAACCGTCTGATCGTGCTGTTCGACGACAACGGCGTCTCCATCGACGGGCCGCTCTCCATCGCCGACAGCACCGACCAGCGCGCCCGCTTCGCCTCCGCCGGCTGGAACGTGCTCGACGTCGACGGCCACGACCCCGACGCCGTCGACGCGGCGATGACGCAGGCGAAGGCGGCCGACCGGCCGACCATGATCGCCTGCCGCACCCGCATCGGCCTCGGCGCGCCCACCAAGGAGGGCACCGCGCCCGCCCACGGCGCCATCACCGACAAGGCCGAGATCGCCGGCGCCCGCGCCGCCTACGGCTGGGAGCACGGCCCGTTCGAGATCCCCGCCGACGTCGCGACGCTCTGGGCGGCGGCCGGAAGCCGCGGCGCCGGCCTGCGCGCGGAGTGGCTGACGCGCCTCGCGGCGCTGTCGGACCGCAAGCGGGCCGAGTTCGAGCGCTGCATGGCCGGCGAGGCCCCGGCGCGGCTCGCCTCCGCCGTGCGCGCGCTCAAGAAGACGCTCTCCGCCGAGGGCAAGGCCGTGGCGACCCGCGCCGCCTCGCAGACCGCGCTCAACGCCATCAACCCGGTGATGCCCGAGACGCTGGGCGGCTCGGCCGACCTCACCGGCTCGAACAACACGAAGAGCGGCGACATGAGCGTCTTCACGGCGACCAACCACGCCGGGCGCTACATCCACTACGGCATCCGCGAGCACGGCATGGCCGCGGCGATGAACGGCATGGCGGCCCATGGCGGCGTGACGCCCTATGGCGGCACCTTCCTCGTCTTCGCGGACTACTCCCGGCCCGCCATCCGCCTTTCGGCGCTGATGGGCCTGCGCGTCGTCCATGTGCTGACCCATGACAGCATCGGCCTCGGCGAGGACGGCCCGACGCACCAGCCGGTCGAGCAGGTCGCCATGCTGCGCGCGACCCCCAACCTCATGGTGTTCCGCCCCGCCGACAGCGTCGAGACGGCCGAGGCGTGGGAGCTTGCGCTGTCCTCGAAGGGCGCGCCATCCGCGCTGGCGCTGACCCGGCAGAACCTGCCGGTGCTGCGCACGACGCACACCTCGAAGAACCTCGTCGCGCAGGGCGCCTACGTCATCGCCGAGGCGGTCGCCAAGCGCCGCGTCGTGCTGATGGCCACCGGCTCGGAAGTCGAGATCGCCATGGGCGCCAAGGCCCTGCTGGAGGCCGAGGGCATCGGCGCCCGCGTCGTCTCGATGCCGTGCTGGGAGCTGTTCGAGGCCCAGCCCGAGGCCTACCGCAAGCGCGTGCTGCCGCGCGGCCCGGTGCGCGTCGGCGTCGAGGCCGCCGTGCGGCAGGGCTGGGACCGCTGGCTCTGCGGCGAGGGCGGCGACGCGCGCAAGGCGGGCTTCGTCGGCATGGAGAGCTTCGGCGCCTCGGCGCCCTACAAGAAGCTCTACAGCCATTTCGGCATCACCGCCGAGGCGGTGGCCGGGAAGGCGAAGTCGCTGCTCTGAGGCGACCCGCTCCTGACGCGACGAGCTCCGGAGGCGCTCCGGTCCGGCGCCTCCGAGGCCGGGTCGGCGGCGCCTCTTGCGAAAAATCCCGCTGGTTAACCGGAACGTCATCGATCCGTCGCCATTCTGTCGACATCGGCGCGGTTTTTCGCCCGGCTTTCTCGGGCGTCCGCGCGCTGTCGCGGAGGTTCAGCGATGGGGTTCAGGAAAGTCATTGCCGCGGGCGCGCTCGGCGCCCTTCTCGCCACGTCGGCTGCGGCCGCAGGATCGCCCGCCTGGCGACCCCAGACGCGCGAGGATCTCACCCTGCTGCTGAGCTGCGGCGGGGTGCTCGAAGCGGAGATCGCGCGCGCCTCGGCGCGGCTCGGCGTCACCGTCTGGACGCGCGGCCACCAGCGCGTCTGGCGCATGTCCGCCGACATGGCGCTGATCGAGGCGGCCCTCGGCGCCGCCATGGACCGCCCGACCCGCGAGGCGGCCCGCGCCGCCCTGGCGATCGACGCGGAGACCGAGACGGAGGCCGCGTCCGGGGCGCTGGGCGACTGCGGCGCGCTCGCCCGCCGCATCCATCGCGCCGGGGACGTGAACGGGAGGCCCCTGCCGCGGATGCCCTCCGGCGGCCTCTACTCGTCCTACGAACCCGAGACGCGCTGACCGGCGCCCTGCGCCGCGACCCGGCCCTGCTCCGCCCGCCGCGACGCTGCGCGCGCCCTCAGCGCCTCCGCGCCGCGGCCTAGGCCGTGGGGCGTCTTGCGCCACAGGGTCGGCGAGACGAAGAGCTCGACCACCGCGAGCCACGCCGCCGCCGCGCCCAGCGGCCAGTAGAGCGACAGCGAGGGTATCCACTTCCACAGCCAGCGCTCGCCGCGCCGGTGCGTCGCGATCAGGGCCGCCGCGATCATCGCGCACCAGCCGGCCGCCTGGGTCGCGGCGAGGCCCCAGACCAGCCAGCCCGGCGCCGCGACGAACCAGTCCGGCGCGGCGCCCAGCATGCCCATGATCCAGAACGCCCAGAACGCCGGCAGGCCGAGATAGGCCGCGGCCGCGCCGAGAAACAGCGCCTGGAAGCCGATGAAGCCGCGGGCGCCGAGGTCGCGCCACAGCGCCGCCGGCCGTCGCATGTGCGCGAGCCACGTCGCCATGAAGCCCTTCAGCCAGCGCGAGCGCTGCCGCAGCCACTGGCCCGTCTGGCTCGACGCCTCCTCGTAGGTGCACGAGGCGCTGATCTCGCAGCGGAAGCCCGCCCGCGCCAGCCGCATGCCGAGTTCGGCGTCCTCGGTGACGTTGTGCGCGTCCCACCCGCCGACCTGCTCCAGCGCGGCGCGCCGGAAGAATACCGACGTGCCGCCCAGCGGGATCGGCAGGCGCAGCGCGCGGAAGCCGCGCAGCAGCACGTCGAACCACATCGCGTACTCGATGGCGAAGCAACGCGTCAGCCAGTTCTCGCGCGCGTTGTAGTAGGCGAGGCGGCACTGCACGCAGGCGACCTCCGGCGGCGCGTTGCGCAGGATGCGCGCGACGCGGCGGATCTGGTCCGGCTCGGGCAGGTCCTCGGCGTCGTAGACCCCGATGATCTCGCCCTCGGCGAAGTCCAGCGCGACGTTCAGCGCGCGCGGCTTGGTGCGCGGGGCGCCGGCGGGGGCGGTGATGACGGTGCAGAAGGGCGGCGGCGGCGTCGCCTCCAGCGCGGCGCGCGTGCGCAGGTCGCCCTCCTCCAGGATCAGCTTCACGTCGAGCAGCTCGCGCGGCCAGTCGAGCCGCTCCAGCGCGTCGAACAGCACCGCGGCCGTCTCGGGCTCGTCGAGCAGCGGTATCAGCAGGGTGACGCGCGGCGGCGGCAGCCGCGCCGGCAGCGATACGGCGTCGGCCGGCCGCGTCGGCTCGGGGTCGCGCGGCGCGGCGAGCGCGGCGCGCAGCACCGCGATGCGGACAGCGCCGTTGAGCGCGTTGATCGCGAGGAGCGCCGAGAAGACCGTGATCAGCGCGGCGGCCGGCGCGCTGGCCGCCGCGACGCGGGCCGTGGGCGGCGAGCATCGCCTCGGCGATCTCCTGCGCCGGGGCGAGCGCGAGGACGGCCGCATCGGGCGCGACGCCGAGCGCCGCAAGCCCGCGCTGCGCCTCGGCCTCGTCGGCGGCGGCGTAGACCACCGCGTCGCCGCTGCGCCGCCAGGGCGCGATCCTGTGGGCGAGACAGACGGCGAGCGCGTCCTGGCCCTCCAGCAGCGAGGCGTCGAGCGGGCGGGCGCGCAGGTCGGCGCGCTGCAGGCCGGCCTGCTGCGCCGCGGCGCCGGCGACGGCGCCGGCGCTCGCCAGCCCCGTGTGCGTCACGATGAGGCCCAGCCGCGCCGAGCTCCGGCGCTGGGCCGACAGCGCGGCGTCGAGCTGCACGGCGTCGAGCAGGCCCATCTCCACCATCAGCGCGCCGATGCGCTGCCGCGCCGTGGCGGCGACGTTCGCCACCGCCTTCAGCACCTGCTCGGCGTCCTGCCGATCGCCGGCGGCTTCAGCGCCGGGCCCGTCCTTGTCCATCCGCAGAACCGCCCTGGTCGACACGCTCGCGTCTCAACAGCCTCCTTCGCGGCGGCGGCCCGAGCAAACGAAGTTGGGCGATCCGGCGGCCTGGCCGCCAAGTAATTGCCGCAATGTAGCATTTTCGCATCAAATCTCTGAAAAACGTAATGAGGCCCTTTGGCGTCCGGTTCGTGGGGCCGCGACTGACTTACGCTACGACACAAAGCGGCAAAGTCCGCGCCAGATCGAGGGTCGTCATCATGTCATGCATCAGGTACTCGCCTTGCCTCGCGCTCGTCGCCGCGGGCGTCGCCATGGCGACGCCGTCCGCCGCGGCGGATCTCTTCAGCATCACCGTCACCGTGCCGCAGGGCGAAGGCG
>CAYGUQ010000343.1:0-5205 GCA_964352995.1 uncultured Rhodobacterales bacterium | reverse complement strand
GCCGCCGGCGTCCAGATCGCCAACGACGACGTCGAGTTCGCCGCGCTGAAGCTCGACGGCTCCGCGCCGATCCTGGGGCTGTTCGAGGACAGCCACATGAAATACGAGCACGACCGCGTCGGCGAGCCCTCGCTCGCGGAGATGACCGCCGCCGCGATCAAGACGCTCTCGGCCAACGAGAACGGCTTCTACCTCATGGTCGAGGCCGGTCGCGTGGACCACGCCAACCATGACGGCAACCTGTTCCGCACGCTGACCGACGGCGTCGCCTTCGTCGAGGCCATCGCCATGGCGGATGCGATGACCAACGACCTCGACACGCTGATCATCGTCACCGCCGACCACGAGCACGCCATCGCCTTCAACGGCTATTGCGGCCGCGGCAGCGACATCGCCGGCCTGTGCATGGACATCGACAACGCCGGCGTGAAGCACACGGGAACGCCGCTGACCGCCGCCGACGGCAAGCCCTACACCGTCGCCGGCTACCTCAACGGCGTCGGCTCGGTGCTGAAGCAGGAAGGCAACGACTGGACCGGCTCGCGGCCGGACGTGACGCAGGAGCAGGCGACCGACCCGGACTACATCCAGCAGGCGCTGATCCCGCTGTCGTCGGAGACCCACTCCGGCGAGGACGTGGCGATCTACGCCAAGGGCCCCTGGTCGCACCTCTTCGACGGCACCGTCGAGCAGAATTACATCTTCCACGTCATGAACCACGCGATCTCCGCTCGCTGAGAGGGGAGCGGGAGCCCGCCGACCGGACCGCCCCGGCGGGCTTTCGTGACATCGCCATGAAATTGGGGGGTCCGCCGGCGCGGACCCCTTTCGATTCCGACGCGAAGCGTCTAGACGCAATGTTATAGCGTAATGGCGACTTCGCGGGAGCCATGGAGACCGACCATGATCGACCGCCGCCTCCTGATCGCGGGCCTCGTCGCCGGGGTCGCCTCCCCGCGGCCGGCCCGCGCCGCGCAAGACGGCCCCGTCGCCGCCGGGACGCGGGACGACCCGCTGCGCATCCGCGACCTCTACGAGAAGGACATGAGCTTCACCCCGCTGGCCCGGCGCCTCGCGGGACAGCGGATCTCGACGCTCGGCTACATGGCGCCGCCGCTGAAGGCGGAGTCGACGTTCTTCGTGCTGACGCTGCGTCCGATGGCGGTCTGCCCGTTCTGCGAGACCGAGGCGCAGTGGCCCGACGACATCCTCGCCGTCTACACGCGCCGCATGGTGGAGGTCGAGCCGTTCAACGCCTCCATCGAGGTGACGGGGCTGCTGGCGCTCGGCGCCCATACCGACCCCGACACCGGCTTCGTCAGCCGCGTGCGGCTGGAGAACGCCGTCTACGAGCGGGTTCGCGGCTGATGACGCCGACGACCCCCGCCCTCAGCGCGCGCGACGTGACCGTGACGGGCGACGACGGCAGGATGCTGTTGCGGCTCGACCGGCTAGAGGTCGCCCCGGGCGCGGCGCTGGGCGTGAGGGGGCCCTCGGGCGCCGGCAAGTCGACGCTGCTCAACGCGCTTGCGGGGCTGCAATCGCCTGCGACGGGCTCGATCCGCTGGGGCGAGACCGACATCGCCGCCCTGGGCGAGGCGGGCCGGGACGCCTTCCGGCGCCGGTGCATGGGATTGATATTTCAGGACTTCCTTCTGTTCGAGGAGCTTTCTCCGCTGGAGAACGCCGCCATCGGGGCCGCCTTCGCGCCGCGGGCCGAACGGGCCGCCATCCGTTCGCGCGCCGCGGCGCTGCTCGACCGGCTCGGCGTGCCGCGCGCGACGCGCGACGTCGCGAGGATGTCGGGCGGCGAGCGCCAGCGCGTCGCGGTGGCCCGAGCCCTCGCCGGCGCGCCCCGCGTCATCCTCGCCGACGAGCCGACCGCCAGCCTCGACCGCGCCAACGCCGACAGGCTGGTGGCCGACCTGCTGGCGCTGGCGCGCGAGGGCGGCGGCACGGTCATCGCCGTCAGCCACGACCCCGCCGTCGCGGCGGCGATGGACCGGGTGATCTCCGTGGTCGACGGCGTCGCCCGCGACGGAGACGTCGCGCCGGCCCCGCCCGCCGCGGAGCGCGCCCATGCGTGACGCTCTCGACGAACTGTGGTTCGCCCTGCCGGTCTGGGGGCAGGACCTCGCCGTGCTGGTCGCCTGGCTGGCCCCGGCGGCGATCGCAGGCGCGCTCATCCTGCGCGGGCACCGCGCCATGCCGCTGGTCGCCGCGCTGCTCTGGCGGTTTCGCTGGTCGAACCTGCTCTTCTGCGGGCTGATCGCCGTCTCCGTCGGGCTCGGCGTGGCGCTGGTGGCGCAGGAGCGGGCGCTGCGGCAGGGCACGGCGAAGGCCGCCGACAAGTTCGACGTGATCCTCGCCGCGCCGGGCGACCAGATCCGGATGCTGCTGGCGGCGGTCTATCTCCAGCCGACCGACGCGCCGCTCCTGCGCGGCGACCTGCTCGCGCGGCTGCAGGACGACCCGCAGATCGACCTCGTCGCGCCCATCGCCTTCGGCGACAGCCATGACGGCGCCCCGGTGGTGGGCTCGACCGCGCAGTTCGTGGAGCATCTCTCGGGCCCGCTCGCAGAAGGGCGGATGTTCGCGCGCGAGGACGAGGCCGTGGCCGGCGCGCTCGCCTCGGTCGAGGTCGGGCAGGGCTTCACGCCGGTCCACGGCCATGGCCCCGCCGCCGGGGGCGAGGCCCATGACGGCGTGACGATGCGCGTCGTCGGCCGCATGGCGCCCACCGGCAGCCCGTGGGACCGGGCGATCGTCGTCCCGGTCGAGAGCGTCTGGTCGGTGCACGGGCTCGCCAACGGCCACGCCCCGGCCGCCGGAGACCGCCTCGGCCCGCCCTTCGACCCCGAGTACTTCCCCGGCACGCCGGCCTTCCTCGTGCGCGCCGACGAGATCTGGAAGAACTACGCCATCCAGGCCCGCTACGACGACGAAGGCGTGATGGCGTTCTTCCCCGGCGCCGTGCTCGCGCGGCTGCTGGGCCTGCTCGGCGACATGCGCGAAATGATGTCGGTGATGGCGGTGGCCACGCAGGCGCTGGTGGCGGCGGGCGTGCTGGCGGGGCTGGTGGCGCTGACCCGGCTGTTCTCGCGCCGCTTCGCGCTGCTGCGCGCGCTCGGGGCCCCGCGGCGCTTCGTGTTCGCGGTGGTCTGGAGCTACGCCGCCGCCCTCATCGGCGCCGGCTGCGCCTTGGGCCTCGTCTTCGGCTGGGGCGCCGCGCAGGTCGTCTCACGCATCGTCACGGCGCGCACCGACGTGGCGGTCGCGCCCGCGCTCGGTTTCGCCGAGGCGCATCTCGTCGCCGCGTTCTTCAGCCTCGCCACGCTGCTGGCCCTGCTCCCCGCCTTCGGCGCCTATCGCCGCGGCGTGGCGGAGGACCTGCGCGCAGCCGCCTGACCCAGCCGTCGAAAGGTCGCCCCATGCCTCGTTCCGCCATCCTCCTGCGCCTCGCGGTGCTGCCCGTCGTCGCCGTGCTCGCGTTGGCGCCGCCGCTTTCCGCCGAACTCCGCCCCGCCGTCGAGAACGCCGCCGGCGCAGAAATTGACCACGACCAAGACCACGACCAAGACCACGACCAAGACCACGACCACGACCACGAGCGTGATCACGTCGCTGACGACGACCATGACGACCATGCGCGGGAGGCCGACGCGCATGTCGCCGTCGCGGCCTTCGGCCTGCGCGCGCTGCACCCGTGGACCAACGCCGGCGACGGCCGCGAGGCGCTCGTCTATGTCGAGTTGCAGAACCACGCCGCCGAGGCGCTGACGCTGACCGGCGCGCGCTCGCCGGCGGCGGCCCATGGCGCGCTCGTCGGCTTCCTGCTGAAGGACGGCGCGCCGACCCATGTCGCCGTCGAGGCCATGACGCTGGACGCCGGCGGGGACGCGACGCTCGCCCCCTTCGGCCTCGCGATCCACCTTGAGGGCCTGGCGTCGCCGCGCCGCGAGGGCGAGACGCTGCCGGTGACGGTCCTGACCGACCGCGGCGCGCTGGAGATGCTGGTCGCGGTGGAGCCCGCCGACGCGACGCGGCACAGCCACGCCGGCCACATGCACGACTGAGCCGCGACGGCGCCCGCCCGGCCTCGCGCCTCAGCCCAGCAGGTTCGCCAGCCACAGCGTGGCGGCGACGGCGCCGCCGCCCGCCGCGCCGGCGCCGAGCATGGTCCAGACGCGCGGCCCGGCGTCCTTGATGCGGACGGCGGCGTCGATCTCCTCGCTGCGGTCGGCGGCGATGACGAACTTCTCGGCGATGCCCGGCAGCCGCGGCGCGTAGCGCGCCAGCACCAGCACGGCGTCGCGCACGTCGCGGGCGATGGCCTTCGGGCCGAGATTGTCGCGCATCCAAGTCTCCACCACGGGCTTGGCCGCGGTCCAGATGTTCACCTGCGGGTCGAGGCTGCGCGCGACGCCCTCCACCACGATCATGGTGCGCTGGAGCAGGATCAGCTCGGTGCGCGTGCGCATGCCGAAGCGCTCGGTCACCTCGAACAGATGCGCGAGCAGCCGCGCCATGGAGATGCGGCTGACGTCCTGCCCGAAGATCGGCTCGCCGATGGCGCGCAGGTTCTGCGCGAAGAGCTCGACGTCCCGGTCCGCCGGCACGTAGCCGGCCTCGAAATGCACCTCCGCGATGCGCCGGTAGTCGCGGCTGAGGAAGCCGTAGAGGATTTCCGCGTAGGTGCGCCGCGTCAGCGGGTCGATGCGGCCCATGATGCCGAAATCCAGCGCGAGGATCGCCCCGTCGGGCCGGACCTTTAGGTTGCCCTGATGCATGTCGGCGTGGAAGAAGCCGTCGCTGAGCGCGTGCTTCAGGAAGGTCTGGATGATCTTCTCGGCGAGGCGCGGCAGGTCGACGCCGAGCTTCTCCAGCGCCTCGGGGTCGCCCATCGGCGCGCCCTCGACCCATTCCATCGTCATAACGCGCCGGGCCGAGAGGTCCCAGGTGATGGCCGGCACCACGAACATCGGGTCGTCGGCGGTGTTGTCGCGGAACTCCGAGGACGACGACGCCTCCAGCCGCAGGTCCATCTCGGCGGAGACCACGCCGTTGAAATGGTCCACCACCGCCGTCGGCCGCAGTCGGCGGGAGGACGGCAGCAGCAGCTCCAGCGTGCGGGCGATGAAGTAGAAGGCGCTGATGTCCTTGCGGAACTGGCGCTCGACGCCGGGGCGCAGCACCTTCACCGCG
>CAYGUQ010000342.1:0-5220 GCA_964352995.1 uncultured Rhodobacterales bacterium | reverse complement strand
GCACGGTGAAGCTCAGCGGCTCCGTCGTGGAGGCCGATCAGTCGATCGTGTTCACGGCCGGCGGCCAGGGCGGCGCGCAGGGCGAGAGCGGCCGGCTGGTCTTCGAGGACAATGTCGCTGCGGCTCTGCCCAATCCCAATGCTGCGCTGCCCAACGGCATCGGCGTCGGCGCGGTCGCGACATTCGACGGGCCACGCGCCGCGAACCCGCACGTCAAGGGCGGCGTCCCGACCCCGTACATCCCCGATCTGCAGGGCGGCGCAGAGGTCTTCGGCCTGCTCTCGGGCTTCGATGCGACCGATCCGACCTTCGATACGATCCGCGCCAATGCGCCGGTGGGCGCCATCGCGGCGATAGCGCTCTACGATGTCGGCCCGCTGCCCGGCTACGACGACGCCTTCGCAGGTTTCGACCTGCTTCTCATGCTGTCGCTCATCGACGCTCCGCTGACCGGGCTCGGCCTTGGCTTCGACCCCGCCTTCGCCGACGCGGACTATCTCGCAGCGCCGCGTCTCGGCGGCTTTGCGCGCGATCCGCTGGCGGGCGGCTCCGGCGAGGTCGTTCTCGACGATCTCGGGGTCTATCTCTACGCGACGCTTGCGCCTGAGGGCGGCGGCCTGATGAACGCGGCCGCGCTCGGCCGCAGCGTGAGCGAAGCGCTCGTCGCAGGCGGCGTCGCCTACATCGCCGGCGCGACGCCGGCTCCCGTGCCCCTGCCGGCCGGGTTGTGGCTCGCCATGAGCGGCGCCGCGCTGCTGCTGCTCGTCCGCGGCAGGGGGGGCGAACCGAGCTGATCGCAAGGTCGTCGCGGAAGCAGCCGGAGTTCTGGTCGAACCTCGGCGATGGGGCGTGGCGAGGCGGCGCATCTTGGCGGTTGTGGAGGCCTTCAGGAGCCTCCCGAAGAAGCGATGCGTCTGTGAAGGACGACGCCGCGATCGCTGCGCTTCGCCAGTCCGGAGCGGCGCTCGACCGGCTGACCGAGACCCGCGGCGCTCGCCGCCATCGAGGCCTTCAGGGAGAACTGCGCCGGCAATTCGCGCCTCATCGCCCAAGGCCCGGCCTCGCTCTGCGGGCTTGTCGCAGACGGTGCGCAACGATGCGTCGCGAGGAGCCCGCCTCCAGCTGCCGCGCGCCTCTGACGGGGCGCGGGAGGGCGCCCGTTGGATAGAGCCGCGCCGGTTCAGACCGGCAGGCGCGCGACGAGGCTCTCTCCCCCGGTTGGAGAGGAGGGGGCGGCGTCGCCGAACCGGTCCGGGGGGCGCGTTCTCAAACGGCGTCTGCCGCCTCCCGCGGCGGGAGCGGCGACACCACGGAAATGATGACAATCCGAGTCGGAATTCTCGCAAGCGCCCCCCTGCATTGAGACTTCCGAAACCGCGATAAGGCACTGGACGGCTTTCGACGGCCGGGGGGCGCGCCATGATGAGTCGCTTGAAGTCTTTGCGGATGTCCGGCGCCATCTGGCTTGTGATGTTTCCTCTGGCGATCGTGGTCCTGGCGATGACCGCCCAGCGCGTCGCGGAAGCCGTCGTTGAGATCCGTCAGACCGAGCGGCTCTCCGAAGGGCTTCCGGCCACCGTCGCGATGGGACGGCTGATCGGCGCGCTGCAGAAGGAGCGCGGCATGTCCGCCGGCTTCACCGCCACAGGCGGCGCCCAGTTCGCTGACCAGCTCGCCGCGCAACGCCGCGAGACCGACGCGGTGCGCGAGGCGTTCGAGGCGAAGGTCGCGGCGCTGAACGACGCGGCGCTAGGCCCTGCGCAGGCCGAACTCGTCGACATCGCCCGCGCGCAGCTGGCGCGCGTCGCCGACCGGCGCGACGGGGTGGACGCCCTGTCGCTGCCGCTGGGCGACGTGGTCGGCTACTACACCTCCATCATTCGACCGCTGATCGACGCCGTCGGGGCCCCGATCGGCGCAAACGCCGACGTGGCCGTCGCCAAGGGCCTCGCAGCGGCGCAAGCCGCCGTCGAGGCGATGGAGCGCACCGGCGTGATGCGGGCGACCGGCTCGGCGGGGTTCGGCCGCGGATCCTTCGGTCGCGACGAACTGATGCGGCTTGAACGCCTGGCGGGAGAGCGCGACGCGTTTCTGGGCGTCGTGCGGCAACTCGGCGCCGCGGCGCAGGTCGCAGCGCTCGACGCGCACATGGCGTCGGATGCGGTGCGGAGCAGCGACGCCATGCTCGCCCTGGCGCGCAGCCAGGGCCTCGATGGAGACCTCTCGGGCGTCGACGGCGCGGAGTTTTTCGGTGCGATGACCGCGCGCCTGCAGGGGCAGGGCGCGATCCAGAGTGCGGTGCTCGAACAGGTCGGCGCGCGCCTCGACGCCCTGACGAAGGACGCGTGGACCGCGCTCGCGATGACGATCTTCGGCTGCGGCGTGGGGCTTGCGATCTCGCTGGCGCTCTCGCTGATCGTGGCGCGCGCCATCAAGGGAGCCCTCGACGCGCTGGTGCGCCGGACGCTGTCGCTCGCCCTTGGCGATATCGAGGCGCCCATGCCCGAGGCGACGCGCAACGAGATCGGCGAGATCGCCGGGGCGCTCGTGGTCTTGCGAGACAACGCGCGTGAGGCTGCGGCCCTCAAACTGGCGCGCGACGACGAAAACGCCTCCAGAGCGGCGCTGGACGCGGAGACGGCCCGCGACCGCGAGGCGATGCTCCGGGCGATCCAGACCGGTGTCGCCAGCACGCGCGACGCGCTCGAGGCGCTCGCGCGCGGCGACCTCGGCGCGCGCATCGAAGGCGACCACGACGGCGCCTTCGGCGAGTTGCGCCAAAGCCTCGCCGCGACGGTGTCGATGCTTGGCGCGGCGATCTCCGAGATCGGCGAGACTTCCGCGATCATCGTGCGCAGCGTGCGCGAGATCGAGGGCGGCTCAAAGAACCTCTCGCAGCGCGCCAGCGGTCAGGCCGCCGCGCTTGAGCAGATCGCGGCGACGATGGAGGAGCTGGCGGCGACAGTGAAGACCAACGCCGACCGCGCCGCCGCCGCAGCCGGCCAGTCCGTCGAGGCCAGGACCGCGGCCGACCGCGGCGGCGAGGCGCTGACCGACGCCGGCGCCGCGATGGAGCGCATCCAGCGCGAGACGGCGCGGATCGCCGAGATGGTCGACGTCATCGAGGGCTTCTCGTTCCAGACCAACCTTCTGGCGCTGAACGCCTCGGTGGAGGCGGCCCGCGCCGGCGAGGCGGGCCGCGGCTTCGCCGTCGTCGCCGCGGAGGTGCGCAGCCTCGCGGAGCGCTCGGCCAAGACGGCGCGCGAGGTCCGCGAGATCGTCAACGCCGCCGGCGAGCAGGTCGACGAGGGCGCGCGGCTGATGTCCACCGCCGGCAAGGCGCTTGGCGCCATCGTAGAAAGCATTGCGCGCGTCGCCGACAATGTCGGCGACATCTCCAGCGCGAGCCGCGAGCAGTCGACCGGCGTGCAGGAGATCGCGACGTCGCTGGCGCAACTCGACGCCACCACGCAGGAGAACGCCTCGGTGGCCGACGCCAGCGCGGCTTCGGCGCAGGGGCTCGCCGAGCAGGCGGCGAAGCTCGACGCGCTCATGTCGGGCTTCAAGCGCCCAAAATCCGCCCGTCGAGCGGCCTAGCGCAGCGGGACGGATCGGAGGCGTCGCAAGACGACGCCCGGATTTCCGAGCCGCCGCCCTGGCCTGATCGGCTGTGCGGCGGGAGGCCTTCCGGAGGCGGAAGCCGGGTCGATCCCGCACCCGCCGCCCTGCGCGAAAGGCCGGCCGCCGCGCACCGAAGGGCCCGGCCGGCGCCGGGAGAGCGCGTCATGCGCCCGGCCTTCTCAAGATCGAAAGAGCACGGGCCGACAGCGCGGCAGCGGTCAGGTCGGCGCGCCGGGCGGCTCGATCCCCGCCCGCACCATCGCGACATGCGCCTCGACATAGGCGTCCAGCGGCAGGGGATCGATCGTGTCGAAGGTGGCGCGCCAGAGCATCGCAACGACGATCGGCGCGATCAGGACGCGCGGCTCATCCATCACCGCGCTTGCGCGCAGGTCGCCCCGTTCCCGTCCACGGTCGACTACCCGACGCAGCATGAGAACGCCCTTCTGGACGGCTTCCCGCTGGTAGAAGGCGATCTGATCCGGCATGCGGCGCCCTTCGGTCAGGATCAGGCGCATCAGCGGCGCGACGTCGCGTTCCAGAAACCCCGCATAGCCGACCCGGATGATCCGCTCGACAAGATCGGGCGTCGGTCCGTCGAATGAGGCGATCGCCGCCTCGATGTCCTGCAGCACCGCGATGGGGCGGGCGCGCACCGCCGCCTCGAACAGCGCCTCCTTGCTTTCGAAGTAGAGATAGATGGTCGCCTTGCCGATGCCGGCGCGGCGGGCGACGTCCTCCAGCCGCGTTGCGGCGAAGCCCCTCTCCGCGAACTCGGCGAGGCCCGCCTCGATGATCTCGGCCGGCCGCGCATCCTTGCGGCGGCGTCGCCGCGGCGTCTTGGCGGGGGTGTCGCTCATCTTCGTCCTTGCGTTTCTGGCGCTCGACGCCAATTACTGACTCGGCAGTCGGTAATTGGCGCGCGGAGGGACCTGTTGATAGACGAACTGGTCCTTGACGAGAAGGCGGAGACGGATCTGCCGCTCGCAGCGCCGCCCCGTTCGGCGCAACGGGCGGGCCGCAAGGCGCATCCGCGGCGGCGCAAATGGCCGCTGGTGTCCGGGGCGTCTCTGCTGCTCGCTGCGGGCGGCGTCATCGGTTTCTCTTTCCAGCCTTCCGCGCTTCAGGGCGCCTTCACGCGGATCGGCCTGGCGTTCGGCGACGGCGCTCCGGTCGCCGGCGTGACGCCGCCGCGCGCTCAACCGGCCATGGCGGCGCAAGAAGCGGCGTCGGGGGTCGCGGCCCGGCGTGTCGCGGCGCTTGGGCGGCTCATTCCCGCTGGCGACGTGACCGAGGTGGCGCTGCCTTTCGGCGCCGGCGACGCGCGCATCGCCGCTCTGAACGTGACGACCGGCGATCGCGTCGAGGCCGGGCGGATCCTCGCCGTCCTCGACAGCGAGGCCGCGCTGCTGCAGGCGGTTGCGGCCGCGCGCTCGGACGTCGCGGTGCGCGCGGCGATGCTGGCCCAGAGCCGCGCGTCGGCGAGCGCGAGCCTTGCCGAAGCGACCGCGACGCTCGAGAGCACCAAAGCGGACGCCGAGGCCGCCGCCGCCGAACGCGACCGGACCCCGACCCTGCTGCGGCCGGGCGCGATCACGC
>CAYGUQ010000341.1:0-5250 GCA_964352995.1 uncultured Rhodobacterales bacterium | reverse complement strand
GTGAAGGCCGTCGGCCGGGATGGTCTGCAGCACGGGGAGGCCTGCGGGGGCGGGGACCGGGTTGGCGCCGAAGGTGCTGAAGAAGCCGAACTCCTCGCAGTAGCGCGCCAGCAGCTCGGGCCGCGTCGCCATCCCGGCCATGGGAAAGCCGTTGCCCATCGGCTTGCCCATGGTGACGACGTCGGGCTCGACGCCGTGGCGCGCGAAGCCCCAGAACGCCTCGCCGGTGCGCGCGAAGCCCGGCTGCACCTCGTCGGCGATGAAGAGCCCCCCCGCCGCCCGCGCCGCCGCAACGGCGGGAGCGAGGAACCCCGCCGGCCCGGGAAAGACGCCGTCGCTGGAGAAGACGCTGTCCGCGAGCAGCGCCGACAGGCCGAACCCGGCCTCCCGCAGCGACGCCGCGGCCTCCGCGACGGCGGCGGCGAAGCCGCCCGCCACATCCTCCCCGAAGGCCGCGGGCGAGGGCGCGGGCACGATGCGCACATGGCCCGGCGCCCGCGCGCGCCGCCAGGACGAGGGCGAGACGTCCGCGACCGCGCTGGTGTTGCCGTGATAGGCGGCCTCCGTGACGATCACGCCGCGCGCGCCGGTGGCGCTCGCGGCCACCCGCAGCGCCAGATCGTTCGCCTCGCTGCCGGAGCAGACCAGCACGGCGTTCGAGAGCGCCGGCGGCAGCGTCGCCTTCAGCGCCTCCAGATAGCGCTCGACGCCTTCGCTGAGGTAGCGCGAGTTGACCGTCAGCGCCGCCGACTGGCGCGCCACGGCCTCGGCGACGGCGGGGTGGCAGTGACCCAGCGACAGCACGTTGTTGTAGCAGTCTAGATAGCGGCGGCCGTCGGCCGCGATCATCCAGGCGCCCTCGCCGCGCAGGATCTCCAGCGGCTCCTCGAAGAACAGCACCGAGGCCGCGCCGAAATTGCGCCGGCGTCGCGCCAGCAGGGCCGGCTCGTCGGGCCGGGCGGCCGCGTCGAAGGCGTTCATGGCGAGGATGTCGCGCACCGGCGGCGCCGCTCCGCCGCTCATGCGCGGCTCAGCCAGTCGTCGGCGATGGCGAGCGTGCCTGCGACGTAGCCGCGGCCGAGCTCCTGCGCCGTGGGGGTCTCGGCGTGGCTCGCGAGCCAGGCCGTGAGCAGCATCCGCCGCAGCGCCACGAACATCGGGATCGCGGCGGCGTCGGCGTCCGGCAGCTCCGCGACCGTGCGATAGCCGTCCACCCAGGCCTCGGCCAGCGCCGGGACGTAGGGCTCGGTCTCGATGAAGCTGACCGCTGCGGCGAAGTCGTAGACGAACCACGAGAAGCCGCAGTCGTCGAAGTCGATCACGGTGATGGCGTCGCCGTCCACCAGCAGGTTCGCGAGCCGCAGGTCTGCGTGGACCAGCCCGAAGCGGTCCGGGCCGTTCCCGTAGGCCGCGAGCCGGTCGCGCAGCGTGTCCGCGCAGCGCTCCAGCAGGACCAGCCCCGTCGCATCGAGCCCCTCCGCCGCGCGCCAGTCTCCCCAGAGCCTGCGCGCGCCGAGCATCGCGTCGAAGTCCCACGTCTTGCGCACGAACCCCGGCGGCGGCGCCCATCGCCGCGCATGGGCGTGCAGCCGGGCGGTGATCGCGCCGAGCCCGTGGAAGGCGGCGCCGAGGCGGGCGCCGGGTTCGGGCTCGACCCCCGCGGCGAAGGCGAAGGCGGCGACCGCGCGGCGCTCCGCGCCCTCGCCGAAGAACGCGAGCCGAGCGCCCTCGGCGGTGCGCAGCGGCGCCGGGGCCGCGACGGCGCCCTCGGCGCGTAACGCCTCGATCCAGTCGAGCTCGGAGCGGATCTCAGCCTCGGTGTGGTAGCCGGGCCGGTGCACGCGCAGGACGGCCTGCGCGCCGTCCGCCCCTGCGACATGGAACGTCGCGTTCTCAGAGACCGTCAGCAGCCGCACCTGCGCGCCAGCGTCGAACCCCCAGGCGGCGGCGGCCTCGCCGGCCCCGCGCTGGAGTCGGGCGATCATTTCGTCGTCGTAGAGCCCTGCCATGGGTCGAACGCTAGGCGCCTGAAAGGTGCGATGCAACATCTTCGCGCTTGCGCAGCGGGCGCGACGGCGAAAGCATCCGGGCAGGGCGCACTGACAGAAGAGAGGGACGACCCATGCTCACATCCATAGCGGGCCGCAGCGTGATCGTGACCGGCGGCTCTAAGGGCATCGGCCGGGGCATCGCCAGGGTCTTCGCCGCCAAGGGCGCGCGCGTGACCATCGCGGCGCGCGGGGCGGAGGCGGCGGAGGCCGCGGCGGCGGAGATCGTCGCGGCCGGCGGCGAGGCGCGCGCCAGCGTCTGCGACGTGGCGGACTGGGACAGCGTTCAGGCCATGGTCGCCGGGGCCGTCTCCGCCTATGGCGGCGTCGACGTGCTGTGCGCCAACGCCGGCGTCTTTCCGCAGAAGAAGATCGTCGAGATGGACCCCGCCGAATGGGACGGGGTGATGGCCGTCAACCTGCGCAGCGCGTTCCTCTGCGTGAAGGCCTGCATTCCCGTGTTCGAGAAGGCCGGCAAGGGGCGCGTGGTGCTGACGTCCTCCATCACCGGGCCGGTGACGGGCTATCCGGGCTGGGCGCATTACGGCGCCTCGAAGGCCGGCCAGCTCGGCTTCCTGCGCACGGCGGCGATGGAGCTGTCGCGCTACGGCGTGACGATCAACGCGGTGATGCCGGGCAACATCGTGACGGAGGGACTGGAGGGGCTTGGCGCGGATTACCTCGCGACCATGGCCGCCTCGATACCGCTCAAGCGGCTGGGCGCGGTGGAGGACATCGGCAACGCCGCGCTCTTCTTCGCCTCCGACGAGGCGGGCTACGTCACCGGGCAGACGCTGGTGGTGGACGGCGGTCAGATCCTGCCGGAGTCGCTGGAGGCCATGCAGGAAATCTGAGGGGCGGTCGGGCGCCGCCTCAGGCGCTCAGCTTCAGGGCGGAAAGGCGGTCATAGGCCGGGCGCGCGGCGTCGGCGACCGCCGCGAGCGCCTCGGGCAGGGCGGGGGACGGCCCGCCCGGCGGCGCGAAGCCCGTCGACCGCTCGACCGCGCCGTACCAGTGCGCCGCCCACACGCCGTCGCTGTCGCGCCTGCCCGGCGGCCATGAGAGCATCGCCGGCTCGAAGGCGAGCCCCAGCGCGGCGCAGAGCGCCCGCAGCATCGGTTCGGGCGCGCGACGGATGTCGGCGGCGTCCACCACCGGGGGCGGCCCGTAGCGCGCCGCGCAGCGGTCGTAGAGCGCGGCCTGCGCGTCGGCGCCGATGTCCTCCGGGCGGCAGGTCTCCCGCTTGGCGGCGTAGCTCGCCGCGACCTCGCCGGGGTCGCGGATGAGGAAGGCGACGCGGGCGCCGTCGAGCCAGTCAAGCGGAAAACCCGGCAGCATGTGATGCGTCATGTGCTTCTCGTAGCGCAGCGTTCCCGCCGGCGGCGGCGCGGCGCAGGCGGCGGCGACGCGGGCGGGGTCGGTCTCGGCGGCGGCGAGGATTTCGGCGCGCATCGGGTGCTCCGCCCCGGTGGCGGCGAGATAGGCGCCGTAGAAGGGCTCGTCGACCACCGTGCAGCCGGCGCGCCGGCTGAAGCTGCGCATCATCGCGGTCGAGAGGTTGCGCGGCCCCGACCACATGACCACGCGCGTCCCCGCCGCCGCCGCCCGATCCTGCATCGCGTCCGCTCCCGTCACTCGGTCATCCGGCGAAAAGCTTGTCGGCGACCGTGCGCAGATGCGCGCGCATCGCGTCCTGCGCGCCGTCGGGTTCGCGCCCGGCGATGGCGGCGACGATCAGGTCGTGCTCCGCGAAGCTGGGGTGGTCGGCCGGCGGCCTGGCGCCGAGCCGGTCGCGGCGGCCCCAGGCGACGGCGCGGCGCAGGGTCGTGAGCTGGTCGGCGAGGGCGAGCAGCGCCAGCGAGCCGGCCGCTTCGGCGACCTCGCGGTGGAACTGCGTGTCGAGCGCCTCGTACTCGCGCCATGTCGCGGCCTTGCGGGCGCGCATCGCCGTGGCGCGCAGGCCGGCGATGTCCTCCGCGGTGGCGTGCAGCGCGGCCTCGCGCGCGATGGCGGGCTCCAGCGCGAAGCGCGCGCGGGCGATGTCGGCGGGGCTGAGGCGCTTGGCGAGCGCGCTCATGTCGTCGGCTGCGGCGTCGCGGTCGGAGAGGAACGTCCCCTTGCCGACATGGCGCCAGAGCGCGCCCTCGCGCTCCATCGCCTCCAGCGCCCGGCGCAGGTCTGCCCGGCCGACGCCGAGCTCGGCGCAGAGGCTGCGCTCGGGCGGCAGGCGGTCGCCGGGGCCGAAGCCGCGATCGGCGATGAAGGCGCGGAGGTGGACGAGCGCGGCGGTCTCTGTGGCCATCGGGGCGCCCAGGGCTGGAAAGGCTGTCGTCGACGGCTAGCCGCCCCGGGCCGCCGGCGCAAGCGCGCGGGCGGCCCGGGGCGCGCGGTCTC
The DNA here is from genome assembly GCA_964352995.1 of uncultured Rhodobacterales bacterium. Classification (GTDB taxonomy): domain Bacteria; phylum Pseudomonadota; class Alphaproteobacteria; order Rhodobacterales; family Rhodobacteraceae; genus Rubrimonas. The sequence continues at coordinate 808 of CAYGUQ010000341.1, read as the reverse complement.
ACCCCTCGGTGACGGCGCCCACCTGCTCCTTGCGCCAGAACACCACGCGCCGCTGCGCCCAGGCGACCAGCATGAAGAGCGCGAGGCCCACGACGCTGAGATAGATGATCAGCGAGAACACCCGCGGCGTGTTGAGCTGCGATGCGGCCACGCGGATCAGTTCGCCGAACCCCTTGCCGCCGCCGAGGAACTCGCCGGTGATCGCCCCGGCCATGACGCCGACCGAGCCGATCTTGAGGCCGGTGAAGATCTGCGGCAGGCCGGTCGGCAGCTTCAGCTTCACCAGCGTCTGCCAGCGGCTCGCGCCCATCGTCTTGAACAGCATCCGCGCGTTGTGATCGGCCGCGTGGAGGCCGGCGGCGGTGCCGACGATGATCGGGAACGTCGCGATGAACGCCGCCAGCGCCACCTTGCTCTCGATGTCGAAGCCGAGCCACGCCACGAACAGCGGCGCGAACGCCACCTTCGGCATGGTGTCGATGGCGACGAGATAGGGCATCACCGCCTTCTCGCCGAAGCTGGTCTCGCCCACCAGAACGCCGAGGCTGAAGCCGATGGCGATGGCGAGCGCGAAGCCGTAGACGACCTCCAGCAGCGTGATCCACAGCGCCTGCAGCATGTAGCCGCCCGAGATCAGGTTCTCGCCGACGAAGAGGATGTCGCGGAACGTCTCCATCGGCGTCGGCAGGATGATCGGCGAGACGAGGCCGAGGCTCGTCACCCACTCCATCGCCGAGGCGGTGATCCTGTCGGACATGGTGCTCGTGATGAAGCCGCGGCCGGGGCGCGTCGCCGAACTCGTGCCCAT
>CAYGUQ010000340.1:0-5275 GCA_964352995.1 uncultured Rhodobacterales bacterium | reverse complement strand
ATGACCTTGGGGCGGATGCCGGCGGACGGGCGGGCGCGCTCCAGCCGGCGCGCGGCGTTCGCCATGGCGCCCTCGGCGCCCTGCCCGCCCAGCTCGGCCGCCGCCTTCTCGACATCCTCGCGAATGCGCGCGGCCGCCTGCATCCGTCGCCGTTCGGCGTCGAGCGCCGCGTCCTCCCCCGGTCGCGGGGCGAAGGCGTCGAGCTCCGCGACGGCGTGGCGCAGGAAGTCGCCCTCCGCCTCAGCCGCGGCCAGCGCCCGCCGAGCCGCGTCCAGCGCGCCCTCCGCCGTCCGCAGCGCCGCCCATGCGGCGCGGACAGGTCCGAGGTCGAGGCCGGCGAACGCGTCGAGCAGCGCGCGGTGGCCGGCCGGGTTCAGAAGGCCGCGGTCGTCGTGCTGGCCGTGGATCTCCACCAGCGTCTCGCCGAGCGCGCGCATCGCCTCGGCGCTCGCCCGCTGGTCGTTGACGAAGCCGCGCGCCCTGCCGTCCGACCCCAGCACGCGGCGCAGTATCAGCGCGTCCTCGGCGGCGGCGATCCCCATCTCGCGCAACAGCGCCTGCGCGGGGTGGTCGTCGCCGATCTCGAAGGCCGCGGTCACCGAACCCTCGGCGGCGCCGGGGCGCAGCATGTCCGCCCGCCCGCGCCGCCCCAGCGCCAGCCCCAGCGCGTCGAGCAGGATCGACTTGCCCGCCCCCGTCTCGCCGGTAAGCACGTTGAGGCCGGGCCTGAGGTCGAGGGTCAGCGCCTCGATCAGAACGATGTCGCGGATGGCGAGGCTTACGAGCACCGGCGGCGCCTCAGAGCCATTCTCCGAGCACCACCTGCCGCCAGCTTCGCGCCAGCCAGCTGTCGGAGTTCAACTGCGGCGAGGTGTTCGCGCCGGTCAGCAGGTCGAAGCTGGAGGCGTACCATGTCGAGCCGGGGAAGTTCGCGCCCAGCACCGCCGCCGCCGTCTGCGCCTCGCTGACCACGCCGAGCCGCAGATAGGCCTCGACGAGCCGGTGCAGCGCCTCGGGCGTGTGCGACGTCGTCTGGTAGTCCTCCACGACCGAGCGGAAGCGGTTGATCGCGGCTATGTAGTGCTGGTTCTTCAGGTAGTAGCGCCCGATCTCCATCTCCTTGCCGGCGAGATGGTCCTGCGTGAGGTCGAGCTTCAGCTGCGCCTCGCGGGCGTACTCCGTGTCGGGATAGCGGTTCACGACCTCGCGCAGCGCGGCGAGCGCCTCGCGCGTCGCGCCCTGATCGCGGCCGACGTCGACGATCTGGTCGTACCAGGTGTTGGCGATGAGATACTGCGCCCGCACCGCGGCGGGATCGGCGGGATAGAAGGTGAGGAAGCGCTCGGCCGAGAGCCGGGCCTGATCGTAGGCCCCGCCCCTGTAATACGCCTCGGCGCCGCGGAGAATGGAGGTCTTGGCGAGCTGCGAGTAGGGATAGAGGCGCTCGATCTCATCGTAGAGCGCTGCCGCCTCCAGCGGCTCACCCTCGGCGACAAGGGCGTCAGCGTCGGCGATGATCGCCTCGGCCGGGCGCGTCTCAATGGGGATTTCGTCGTCGCCGCACGCTGCGACGCCAAGCGCCGCGACGAGTATCGCCGCGAGGCGAAAGGCCCTGGCGGGCGCGGTGCAGGTCAGGGGTCGCTCCATCGGGCTGTCTCGCTTCGCCTCTCGATGCGCCGTTACCGGGCGGTCCGGATGCGGTTAGCACATCGCTCGGGGAGGCGCGAGACTGCCGGAGCCGCGCGGCTCCGGCCCGTCGATCCGCCGGGCTTCGGCCCGGTCACTCCGCGGCCATGCGCTCCGCGGCGACGGCCTCGTCGGCGCCGGCCCGCGGCGGCGCAGGCTCCCACCGCCACGCCGAGCGATCGGCGAAGAGCGCGCGCAGCAGCGCGTTGGTCATGGCGTGGCCCGCGCGCACGCCATGGTAGGCGCCGAGGATCGGCCCGCCGGCCAGCGCGAGATCGCCCACCGCGTCGAGCGCCTTGTGACGCACGAACTCGTCGGGCCGACGCAGACCCTCGGGGTTCAGCACGTCCGCGCCGTCAACCACGACCGCGTTGTGCAGCCCGCCGCCGAGCGCGAGGCCGGCCGCGCGCAGCGCGTCGATGTCCGCCCGGCGCACGAAGGTCCGGCAGTCGGCGAGCTCATGCGAGAAGAGCTCCGGCGTCACGGCGAAGGCGCAGCTCTGCCGCCCGATGGCGGCGTCGGCGAAGTCGATGTCGAACGCCACGGTCGGGGCGGCGGCGGGGCTGATCTCGGCCCAGGCGGCGCCATTCTCCACGCGCACCGTCTTGAGCACCCTGAGCGCGCGGCGCGGCGCGGCCTGATAGGCCAACCCGACCGCGGCGATGGCGTCCACGAAGGGCTGCGCGCTGCCGTCGAGGATCGGGGCCTCGGGGCCGTCGATGGTGATCAGCGCGTTGTCCACGCCCATGCCGGCCAGCGCGGCCATGACATGCTCGACGGTCGAGACGGTCACGCCGTCGGCGTTGCCGATCACCGTGCAGAGCCGCGCATCGACCACGGCGTCGAAGCGGGCATGGACGAGCGGGTCGCGATCCGCCACGTCGACGCGATGGAAGCGGACGCCCTCGCCGGAAGCGGCCGGGCGCACCACCATGCGCACGGGCGCGCCGCCGTGGAGGCCGACGCCGGTGAAGACGAGCGATCGTGCGACAGTCGCCTGCATTTTCTTGTCCTCGTTCCGACAGGGCCCCTTGGGCCTCAACGCTCTTTTTATGTGTGGATAAACTGCCTGCGCGTCCCGCGCCGCACAATTCAATCATTGTTACGACCTGAAACATTGAACCAAATATCTGACGCAAATATTGTTTTTCTGGTCAGGGCAGGTGATTCCGCCCCTGCGCGAGACGCCGCTTGACCGCGAACGCGCCGCAGTGCACGCCTTCGACCATGCTGATCTTCAAGATATTCACCGCCGAGCAATGGTCCGGGCTGGAGGCCGAGGGCGTCACCGACGGCGCGCCGGTGGACCTCGCCGACGGCTTCATCCACTTGTCCACCGCCGAGCAGGCCCCCGAGACGGCGGCGAAGCATTTCGCCGGTCAGAGCGGCCTCGTCGTCGCCGCGGTCGAGGCGGCGCGGCTCGGCGACGACCTGAGATGGGAGCCGTCGCGCGGCGGGGCGCTCTTTCCGCATCTCTACCGCGCCCTGCGCCGCGACGAGGTGGCCTGGGCGGCCCCCCTTCCGCTGGAGCCGGGCGGCCACGCCTTCCCGGACCTTTGCTCCGAACCCGACGGCGACGCATGAGCGGCGCGCTGGAGCGGGCGGGGCTCGCGGTCCTGCGCAGGCTCGATCCGGAGACCGCCCATGCGCTGGCCCTGAAGGCGCTGCGCGCGGGGCTGGCGCCCCTGCCCGGCCCGGTCTCCTCGCCGCGCCTTGCGGTCTCTCTGTTCGGGCGGACCCTGCCGAACCCGGTCGGCGTCGCGGCGGGGTTCGACAAGCAGGCCGAGGCCATCGACGCGACGCTGCGCGCGGGCTTCGGCTTCGTGGAGGTGGGCGGCGTGACGCCGAGGCCGCAGCCGGGCAACCCGCGCCCGCGCCTCTTCCGGCTGGCGGAGGACCGTGCGGTCATCAACCGCTTCGGCTTCAACAACGGCGGTTTGGCCGCGATGCAGGCGCGGCTCAACGCGCGGCGCGCGCCCGGCGTCGTCGGCGTCAATCTCGGCGCGAACAAGGACAGCGTGGACCGGCTGGACGACTACGTGACGCTCGTGCGCGGCCTGCGCGGGCTGGCGGACTTCCTGACCGTCAACGTGTCCTCCCCCAACACGCCCGGCCTGCGCGGCCTGCAGGACCGCGGGGCGCTGGACGAGCTGCTGGCGGCCTGCGCCGAGGCGGCCGGGGGCGCAGCGCTCGCGGTGAAGATCGCGCCGGAGCTGGACGAGGCCGCCCTGCGCGACGTCGCCGAGACCGCCGCGGCGCGCGGCGTCTCGGCGATCATCGCCACCAACACCACGCTCGCGCGCGACGGCCTGCGCAGCGTTCACGCCGCGGAGACCGGCGGGCTTTCCGGCCGGCCGCTCTTCGAGATGTCGACGCGGACGCTGCGGCTGCTCGCCGGCATGACCGACCTGCCGCTCATCGGCGTGGGCGGGGTGGAGAGCGCGGAGACCGCCTACGCCAAGATCCGCGCTGGCGCGAGCGCGGTGCAGCTCTACAGCGCGCTCGTGTACGGCGGCGTCAGTCTCGGCGCGCGCATCGCCCGCGGTCTCGACGCGCTGCTGGCGCGCGACGGCCATGCGACCGTCGCCGACGCCATAGGCGCCGATCTTCGCAGGCGCTGAACGACCGAGGAAATCCCGGAGCGCAGAGCCGCAATCCCGGAGCGCAGAGCCGCGACGCGCGAAGCGCCGCGGCCCCGGCGGCGTCAGCCGAAGAACTGGGCGCCGTTGGCCGAGATCGTCGAGCCGTTGATGAAGCCCGCCTCGTCGGAGACGAGGAAGGCCACGCAGCGCGCGATCTCCTCGGGCTCGCCCAGTCGGCCCGCCGGGATCTGCGCGATGATCGACTCGCGCACCTTCTCGGGCACCGCCATCACCATCTCGGTCGCGATGTAGCCCGGGCAGACGGCGTTCGCCGTGATGCCGGCGCGCGCGCCCTCCTGCGCGAGGCTGCGCACGATGCCGATGTCGCCGGCCTTGGTCGCGGCGTAGTTCACCTGCGCGAACTGGCCCTTCTGACCGTTGACCGAACTGATCACGACGACGCGGCCGAACTTGCGCTCGCGCATCCCCGGCCAGATCGGGTGGACCGTGTTGAAGACGCCGGTGAGGTTGGTGTCGATCACCTGGCTCCACTGCTCGGGCGTCATCTTGTGGAACGGCGCGTCGCGCGTGATGCCGGCGTTGGCGACCACGATGTCGATGGGGCCGAGATCGGCCTCGACCTGCGCGGCGCCGGCCTTGCTGGCCTCGTAGTCGGCCACGTTCCACTTGTAGACCGGGATGCCGGTCTCAGCCTTGAAGGCGTTCGCGGCGTCGTCGTTGCCCGCGTAGTTCGCGGCGACGGCGTAGCCGGCGGCCTTCAGCGCCTTCGAGATCGCCGCGCCGATGCCGCGCGACCCTCCGGTGACGAGCGCAACTCGCGCCATGGGAATTCCTCCGTTTATGGGTCTCTCCGGTCGGGCCCCTCCCGCCGGATCGTTCATTGCGCGCTCATCGTCGCCGGAGCTCCGACGTCCGCGAGCGCGTCGGGCCCCCCCGCCGCGCCCCGCGGCCCGTGCGGCGGGCGGCAAAGCGATGAGCGGGCCGCG
>CAYGUQ010000339.1:0-5277 GCA_964352995.1 uncultured Rhodobacterales bacterium | reverse complement strand
GCCGTGCACAAGGCGCTGTCGCCCGAGGAGCACGCCCGCCGCCTGAAGGCCCTCGAAGCCGCCCAGCGCAACGAGGAGGCCCGCAAGAAGCTCGAAGCCGAGGCGGATCGCCGCCGGGCCGAGGAGGCCGAGCGCCGCAAGAAGGAGCTCGACGACATCTCCCGCCGCGAGGCGGAAGAGCAGGTGCGCCGCGAGCGCGAGGAAGCCGCGCAGGCCGAGGCCGCCGCGCGCGCGCGCAAGGAGGCCGAGGAGGCCGCCCGCAAGCCCGCCGCCGCGGCGCCGGCGCGCCCGTCGCCCATCGCCGTCACGCGCCCCGACGAGATCCCGTCCGAGGAGGATCGCCCCGCGCGCCGCACCCGCGGCGGGCCGACGCCGGTCGAGGCGCCGAAGCGCCCCGCGACGCCCCGGACGAAGGACGCCGGCGACCGCCGCCGTTCGGGCAAGCTGACCATCGAGCAGCTCACCGGCGGCGCCGAGGGCGGCCGCACCCGCTCGCTGGCCGCCATGCGCCGCCGGCAGGAGCGCGACAAGCGCAAGATGGCGGGTTCGGGCGAGCGCGAGCGCGTGGTGCGCGACGTGCGCATCCCCGACGCGATCACGGTGCAGGAGCTCGCCAACCGCATGGCCGAGCGCGGCGCCGACGTGGTCAAGTCGCTCATGAAGATGGGCGTGATGGCCACCATCAACCAAACGCTCGACGCCGACACCGCGCAGCTCGTGGTGGAGGAATTCGGACACAAGTTCATCCGCGTCTCGGAAGCGGACGTGGAGGACGTGATCGACACCGCAGAGGATTCCGCAGACGATCTCGAGCCGCGCGCGCCGGTCGTGACCATCATGGGACACGTCGACCACGGCAAGACCTCGCTGCTCGACGCGCTGCGCAAGACCAACGTCGTCTCCGGCGAGGCGGGCGGCATCACCCAGCACATCGGCGCCTATCAGGTGACGACGCCCTCGGGCGCCAAGGTGACGTTCCTCGACACGCCGGGCCACGCGGCCTTCACCTCGATGCGCTCGCGCGGGGCCAAGGTGACGGACATCGTCATCCTCGTGGTCGCCGCCGACGACAGCGTGATGCCGCAGACGCAGGAGGCCATCGCCCACGCGAAGGCCGCCGGCGCGCCGATGATCGTGGCGATCAACAAGTGCGACAAGCCCTCCGCCCAGCCCGACCGGGTGCGGCAGGACCTGCTCAAGCACGAGGTGTTCGTCGAGAAGCTCGGCGGCGACGTGCTCGACGTCGAGGTCTCCGCGCTCAGCGGCAAGGGGCTCGACGACCTGCTGGAGAACATCGCGCTGCAGGCCGAGGTGCTCGACCTGAAGGCCAACCCCGGACGCGCCGCCGAGGGCGCCGTGATCGAGGCGAAGCTCGACGTCGGCCGCGGCCCCGTCGCGACCGTGCTGGTGCAGCGCGGCACGCTGCGGCCGGGCGACATCTTCGTCGTCGGCGAGCAGTGGGGCAAGGTCCGCGCGCTGATCGACGACACCGGCGAGCGCGTCAAGGAGGCCGGCCCGTCGGCCCCCGTCGAGGTGCTCGGCCTGAACGGCACCCCCGAGGCGGGCGACGTGCTCAACGTGGTCGAGAGCGAGGCCAAGGCCCGCGAGATCGCCGACTACCGTCAGCGCATGGCGCGCGAGAAGCAGGCCGCCGTGGGCGCCCGCGCCTCGCTCGACCAGCTTCTGGCGCAGGCCAAGGCCGACGAGAACGTCAAGGAGCTGCCGATCCTGGTGAAGGCCGACGTGCAGGGCTCCGCCGAGGCCATCGCGCAGGCGCTGGAGAAGATCGGCAACGACGAGGTCCGGGTGCGGCTGCTCCAGTCGGGCGTCGGCGCGATCACCGAGAGCGACGTGCAGCTCGCCGACGCCTCGAACGCGCCGATCATCGGCTTCAACGTCCGCGCCAACGCCCCGGCCCGCGAGAGCGCCAACCAGAAGGGCGTGGAGATCCGCTACTACAGCGTGATCTACAACCTCGTGGACGACGTGAAGCAGGCGGCGTCGGGCCTGCTCTCGGCCGAGATCAAGGAGACCTTCATCGGCTACGCCGAGATCAAGCAGGTGTTCAAGGTCTCGAACGTCGGCAAGGTCGCGGGCTGCATGGTCACCGAAGGCGTCGCGCGCCGCCATGCGGGCGTGCGCCTGCTGCGCGACAACGTCGTGATCCACGAAGGCAAGCTGAAGACCCTCAAGCGCTTCAAGGACGAGGTGAAGGAGGTCCAGGTGAGCCAGGAATGCGGCATGGCGTTCGAGAACTACGAGGACATCCGCGAAGGCGACGTCATCGAGATCTTCACCACCGAGGAGATCGAGCGCAGCCTGTAAGGGCCGCGCTCGATAGACGCCCATGGCGAGACCAGCCGGCGCGGGGCCGTCCCAGCGCATGTTGAAGGTCGGCGAGGAGATCCGCCGCGCGCTCGCCGACGCGCTGATCCGCGGCGACACCCATGAGCCCGGGCTCATGGGCGCCTCGATCACCGTGTCGGAGGTGCGCGTCACGCCGGACCTGCGCCACGCGATCGCCTATGTGATGCCGCTCGGCGGCCGCGGCGCCGACGAGGCGCTGGCCGCGCTCGGCCGCGCCAAGGGCGAGTTGCGCCGGTCCGTGGCGCGGGCGATGACCACCAAGTACACCCCCGACCTCGCCTTCAAGCTCGACGACAGCTACGACCGGATGGACGAGGTGCGGCGCATGTTCGCCCAGCCCGAGGTGGCGCGCGACCTGCGCCCCGCGGCCGGCGAAGACGACGACGCCGCCGAGGACGCGGTTGAGGACGGTCTCGACGGCGATCTCGACGGCGATTTGGCCGGGCGCGCGCGCGAGGACTGACGCCGGGGCCGCCGCGCGCTATGTCGTGCGCGGGGAGGGTCTCGGGAATGGCCGACGTTTCCACCGTCACGCGGCCGAAGGCCGTCACCCGCACGGCGCGGCCCAAGCTCTACCGCGTGGTGTTGATCAACGACGACTTCACCCCCCGCGCGTTCGTCTGCGTCGTGCTCAAGGCGGTGTTCCGCATGGGCGAGGCCGAAGCGCGGCGCGTGATGCTGACCGCGCACCAGAAGGGCGCCTGCGTCGTGGCGGTGTTCACCCGCGAGGTGGCCGAGACCAAGGCCGCGCAGGCGCACGCCATGGCCGCCAAGGAGGGGCATCCGCTCACCTTCAGGGTCGAGCCGGAGGACTGAGGCGCCTCCGGGCGCTGTGGAGGCGGCGCCTTCGGGCAGGTGCGGCGTTTGGGTCGGCGAATCCGCTTTGCGCGACGCAAAGCGTCATGTTTAATTGACAGTATGGCTGTCAGTGAAAACCTATCGGAACCTGGAGACGCGCGGAACGGGGGGCTGCCCGACCCGCGCGCCGTGCTCACGCTGCTGAAGCCCGTCACGTGGTTTCCGCCGATGTGGGCCTATTTCTGCGGCGTCGTCTCCACCGGCGCCGCGTTCGGCGCGCACTGGGAGCAGATCCTGCTCGGCGTGCTGCTCGCCGGTCCGCTGGTCTGCGGCATGAGCCAGGCGGCGAACGACTGGTGCGACCGCCATGTCGACGCGATCAACGAGCCGCATCGGCCGATCCCCTCGGGCCGCGTGCCGGGCCGCTGGGGCCTGTGGATCGCGCTGGTCTGGACGGGGCTTTCGCTGGCGCTCGGCTGGGCGCTCGGCCCCTGGGCCTTCGGCGCGACGGCGCTGGCGGTGCTCGCCGCCTGGGCCTACAGCGCCGAGCCGATCCGCCTGAAGCGCAACGGCTGGTGGAGCGCCGGCGTCTGCGGCCTCTCCTACGAGACGCTGCCCTGGATCACCGGCGCCGCCGTCGTCGCCGCCGCCGCGCCCGACCCGAAGATTTTCGCCATCGCGATACTCTACGGGCTCGGCGCCCACGGCATCATGACGCTCAACGACTTCAAGTCGGTCGAGGGGGACGTGCGGTTCGGCCTCGGCTCGCTGCCGGCGCGGCTCGGCGTCGCCCGCGCGGCGCGCGTGGCGTGCTGGGCGATGGCGGTTCCGCAGGCCGTCGTCGTGGCGCTGCTTTGGCTGTGGGACACGCCCTGGAACGCCGCCATCGTGGCCGTCCTGCTGCTCGGCCAGCTTGCGCTGATGCGGCGGCTGATGACCGACCCGAAGGCGCTGGCGCCCTGGTTCAACGGCACCGGCGTCGTGCTCTACGTGCTGGGCATGCTCACGAGCGCCTGCGCGCTGCATCTGATCGGAAGGGGCTGAGGCGATGGGCGCGCTGCGACCGCTGAGCTGGGCGGGCATCTTCAGGCTGGGGCTGGCGCAGGTCGGCCTCGGGGCTGTCGTGGTGCTGACCACCTCCACCCTCAACCGCGTGATGGTGGTGGAGCTGGCGCTGCCGGCGATGCTGCCGGGCCTGCTGGTCGGGCTGCACTATGCGATGGGAATGCTTCGCCCGCGCTGGGGCCACGGCTCCGACCGCGGGCGGCGCACGCCGTGGATCCTCGGCGGCATGGCGGCGCTTGCGACCGGCGGCTTCCTCGCCGCCTGCGCCACGGTGCTGATGGAGACGGCGTTCTGGCCCGGCGTGGCGCTGGCGACGGTCGCCTTCACGCTGATCGGCGGGGGCGTCGGCGCGGCGGGCACGGCGGTGCTGGCGCTGCTGGCCACGCGCTGCGCGCCCGAGCGCCGGGCGCCGGCGGCCACCATCGTCTGGCTGATGATGATCGTCGGCCTCGGCGCTACGGCCGGCATATCCGGCGCCTTCCTCGACCCCTATTCGTCGGAGCGGCTCCTGACCGTCGCCGGTTGCGTGGCGCTTGCGGCGATGACGCTTGCGACGCTTGGCGTGATCGGCATGGAGCGCGGCGGCGGCCCCGCCGCGGACGCCGCGCAGGCCCCCTTCATGGACGTGCTGCGCGAGACGCTGGCCGAGCCCGCCGCGCGGCGCTTCACGGTGTTCGTCTTCGTCTCGATGCTCGCCTTCTCGGCGCAGGACCTGATCCTGGAGCCCTTCGCCGGCCACGTCTTCGGCTTCACGGTGGGCGAGAGCACGACGCTGGCGGCCAAGCAGCAGTCCGGCATCTTCTTCGGCATGGTGCTGACGGCGGTGGCGGCGAGCGCGGCGGGCAGGCGGCTGCTGGGAGAGACGGCGGGAAGGCTCTCGTTCTGGATCGTCGCGGGCTGCCTCGGCTCGGGGCTGGCGTTGGCGGGGCTGGTGGCGGGCGCCTTTACGCCCGGCTGGCCGCTGGCCGTCAACGTCTTCGCGCTCGGCTTCATGAACGGGATGTTCGCGGTGGCCGCCATCGCCTCGATGATGGCGCTGGCCGGCGC
>CAYGUQ010000338.1:0-5297 GCA_964352995.1 uncultured Rhodobacterales bacterium | reverse complement strand
AGGCCGGCCTGCGCGCCAAGACCGCCGTCGTCGCGGCCGGGCTCGCGGCGCACCCCGAGGCGGGCGCCGCCCCGCGGGAGGCGCTGCGGCGGCTCGGCGGGCTGGAGATGGCGGCCATGGCCGGCGCCGTCGCCGCCGCCCGCGCGCACCGCATTCCGGTGGTGCTCGACGGCTTCATCTGCACCGCCGCCGTCGCCGCGCTCGCCCGCGCCCAGACCGGCGCGCTCGACCACTGCCGCGCGGGCCACCGCTCCGGCGAGGCGGCGCATGGGCGGATGCTCGACGCGCTGGGTCTGGAGGCCGTGCTCGACCTCGGCATGAGGCTCGGCGAGGGCTCCGGCGCCGTCGTGGCGGCCCTTGCGGTGAAGGCCGCGCTCGCCTGCCACGACGGCATGGCCACCTTCGACGAGGCGGGCGTCTCGGGCGGGTGAGGCCCAGCCCCGCCCCCCTTCACGCCCTTGAGAAGAAATCCTCGATGACGGCGCCGTAGACCTCCGCCAGCCGCCGCACGTCCTCCACCGGCACGCGCTCGTCGACGGCGTGCATCCCGCGCCCGACGAGACCCACCTCCACCACCGGGCAGTGATCCTTGACGTAGCGGGCGTCGGATGTGCCGCCGGTGGTGCTGAGCGTCGGCGTCTGGTTCGTGGCGCGCGCCACCGCCGCGGCGACGCGGTCGGTGAAGGGCCCGGGCGGCGTCAGGAACGCCTCGCCGGAGATCCGCGTCGTCACCGAGGCAGAGACGCCGAATTCGGCCGCGACGGCCTCCGCCTCGGCGCGCAGCATCGCCGTGAGGCCCGCGCCGTCATGCAGGTCGTTGAAGCGGATGTTGACGGTGGCGCGTCCCTCGGCGGGGATCACGTTGGAGGCCGGGTTGCCCACGTCGATCGTCGTGATCGCAAGCGTGGAGGGGTCGAAATGCGCCGTGCCCTCGTCCAGCGGCCGGCTCGCCAGACGGTCGAGCAGCCGCGCCAGCGCCGGCAGCGGATTGCGCGCCCGGTGCGGATAGGCCGTGTGGCCCTGCGCGCCGCGCATGGCGATCTGGGCGGTGACGCTGCCGCGCCGCCCGATCTTGATCATGTCGCCCAGCGCCTCGATCGAGGTCGGCTCGCCCACGATGCAGGCGTCGAGCCGTTCGCCGTTCGCCTCCATCCAGTCGAGGATGGCGGGCGTGCCGTCAACGCTCTCGCCCTCTTCGTCGCCTGTGATCAGCAGCGCCAGCGCGCCGCGCGCAGGGTCGCCAGCAGCCCAGGCGCAGGCGGCCGCGACGAAGGCCGCGACGCCCGACTTCATGTCGACCGCGCCGCGCCCCCAGAGCTCGCCGCCAGCCACCGTCGCGCCGAAGGGCGGATGCGTCCAGGCCGCCGCGTCCCCGACCGGGACGACGTCGGTATGGCCGTTGAACCCCAGCACCGGCCCCGAGGCGCCGAAGCGCGCGTAGAGATTGGCGATGCCGCCGCGGTCGCAGCGGGTCGTGCGGAAGCCCGCCGCGGACAGCGCAGCCGCCACGACGTCGATGGCTCCGTCGTCGTCGGGCGTCACCGACGCGCAGCGGATGAGGGAGGCTGTCAGGGCGACGGGATCGATCGGTTCGGGCATGGGCTAGACTTTCAGCAAGGAAGCGCCGCCGCATGCTTGCGGCCGCGCTTTCTCAGAAGGCCCGCCCGCCCGCGGCCGGTCAAGCCGCCGCGCGCCGCGGCCGGCTCAGCTCTTCGGGGTGACGCTCAGCACGCGGCCGAGCCCGTTGTCGCCGTCGCTGAGGAAGGTGATCACGACGCGCTGTCCGGCGGCGAGCTCGGTGGAGACCTCCGTCTGCGCCGCCAGCGGCCACACGGTCCGATCGGTCAGCACGATGACGCGGCGCGCCTGATCATAGGTCGCGATCTGGCCGGAGGTCTGGTCCGCGAGCGCGGCGCCGGCGATGGAGGACAGGCAGAGAGCGGAGAGGATGAGTGCGCGCATGGCGCTGTTTCCCGGAAAGCCGGCCCCAATGGACGGACGTTCGTGCGTGAAGATGGTCGCGCCGGGCGGCGCCGCAAGCGGGGCCGAAGCCGCCGGCGCAAATAATTCCCGCGGGCGGCGCCGGCGGGCGCCGCTCAGTCGAAGAGCGGCTCCATCTGGGCGACGATGACGGCGTTCTCGTCGCGGGCGCGCGCCATCAGCGCGCGGTCGTCGTCGCCGATCTCGTCGCCTTCGGCCTCCCGGTCGGCGACGCCGCCGTAGCCCTGCACGTCGAGCGGCGCGAGGCCCGCCGCCTTGAGGATGGCGACCGTCTCGCGCACCGCCTCGGCCTCGTCCTTGCCGCTCGCATAGCAGACGAGCGCGGCGCCGGTGGAGCCGTCGGGAAGCCCGTCGCCGGGCGCGCGGCCGCACTGAACCAGCAGCGTGAAGACGTCCATGGCCCCTCCAATGCCGCCAGGGGCGCCCGGCTTTCGACCCGAACGCCCCGGCGCGGCGGTCAGTCGCGCAGCAGCTCGTTGATCGAGGTCTTGGAGCGGGTCTGCGCGTCGACCTTCTTGACGATCACGGCGCAGTAGAGGCCCGGCCCCGGCTCGCCGTTCCCCATCGGCTTGCCCGGCAGCGAGCCGGCCACGACGACGGCGCCCGCGGGCACCTCGCCCATGGTGATCTCGCCGGTCGCGCGATCCACGATCTTGGTGGACTTGCCGATGAAGACGCCCATGCCGAGCACCGCGCCCTCGCGCACGATGCAGCCCTCGACGACCTCCGAGCGCGCGCCGATGAAGCAGTCGTCCTCGATGATGGTCGGGCCGGCCTGCATCGGCTCAAGCACGCCGCCGATGCCGACGCCGCCGGAAAGGTGCACGTTCCTGCCGATCTGCGCGCAGGAGCCGACCGTGGCCCAGGTGTCCACCATCGTCCCCTCGCCGACATGGGCGCCGAGGTTGACGAAGGACGGCATCAGCACGACGCCCGGCGCGATGTAGGCGGAGCGGCGCACGACGCAGCCGGGCACCGCGCGGAAGGCGGCCGCCTTCCACTGGTTCTCGCCCCAGCCCTCGAACTTCGAGGGAACCTTGTCCCACCACGTCGCGCCGCCGGGGCCGCCGGAGACGGCCGCCATCGGGTTGAGGCGGAACGAGAGCAGCACGGCCTTCTTGAGCCATTGGTTGACCGTCCACGCGCCGTCCGCGCCCCGTTCGGCCACCCGCGCGGCGCCGCTGTCGAGCAGCTCCAGCGCCGCGTCGACGGCCTCGCGCGTCTCGCCCCTGGTGTCGACCGAGACGCCGTCGCGCGCCTCCCAGGCCGCTTCGATCGCCGTCTCAAGACCCGCGTGGCTCATGCGCCCCTCTCCCCCGTTTTACCTGCGTCAAGGTTGGCGCTATACGCGGCGCTCTTGAGGCGCGCAACGCATGCGCCTGCCGGCGGGAGTGAGCGGCGTGGACGACAAGGACGAGCAGAAGCATCGCGCATCGGTGTTTCCCTCCGCGACGCGCGACGTCGAGGCGGCGGGCCGCATTCCGTCGACGCCGCAGACCCGCGCGCCGGCCTATCGCCTCGCCTTCGCCGACACCGACTTCCTGCGCCGGGAGGAGCTGCGCCCGGTCCGCCTCCAGCTCGAGCTGCTGAAGCCCGAGCTGACGCTCGCCGAGCGCGGCATCGTCTCGACGGTGGTGATGTTCGGCGGCGCCCGCATCCGCCCCGGCGGCGCCCAGGCGCGCACGCCCCGGATGGCCGAGATGTCGCGCTACTACGAGGAGGCGCGCCGCTTCGCGCAGCTTTGCAGCCTCGAATGCCTCAAACGCGGCGGGGGCGAGTTCGTCGTCGTCACCGGCGGCGGCCCCGGCGTGATGGAGGCGGGCAACATGGGCGCCGCCGAGGTCGGCGCGCCGTCCATCGGCCTCAACATCGTCCTGCCCCACGAGCAGGCGCCGAACGCCTACGTGACGCCCGAGCTGAGCTTCAATTTCCACTACTTCGCCATCCGGAAGATGCATTTCCTGATGCGCGCGGCGGCGATCTCGGTGTTTCCCGGCGGCTTCGGCACGCTGGACGAACTGTTCGAGGCGCTGACGCTGATCCAGACGCGGCGCATGGCGCCGGTGCCGCTGCTGCTGTTCGGCGAGGCGTTCTGGCGGCGCGTCATCGACTTCGACGCGCTGGTCGAGGCCGGCACCGTGTCGGCGGAGGATCTCGACCTGCTTCAGTTCGTCGAGACGGCCGAGGAGGCCTGGGCCGCGGTCGTCTCCGCCGCTGACGCCGCCGAACGGGCGGCGGCGGCGGAGTAGCGCCGGCGCGGCCTCAGCGCGGCAGCCCGCTGATCTCCAGACCCAGCGTCCCCGCGGCGGCGGTGACGGCTTCCGCGGCGCGGGCGATCTCGGCGCGCATGTCGGCGTCGCCCTCCGGCGCGGCCGGGGCGGAGCCGTCCGCGGCGACAGGACGGTCCAGCGACCTGTCGAGCGTGCGCAGCGCCGTTACGGCCTCCACGAGCAGGCGCCGGGTGTCGGCGAGGTTCTCGACCTCGCGCGTGGCCTCCGCCATGCCCGCCGGGGTCTCCAGCTCCGCCACGCGCGCCTCCGACGCCTGAAGCTGCTCGCGCAGCGCCTCGGTCTCGCCCGCCCGGCTGGTGGATTCCGCGAGGCGCCGCTCCAGCGATTCGGAACGCTCCAGCGCGAGCGCCAGTTCGCTTTCGAGCCGCTTCACGCGCGGGTTGTCGTCGATGTTCTCGCCGCAGCCCGCGACGAGCGCGAGCATGACCAGCGCGCCCAGCGCCGCGACCCGCGATCGCGGTTTTTCGGTGGAAAGGGTCCGCATCATCGGCACGTCTTTACTCCGCATCCGGTGCGCCGGCCGCCGCCCGGCCGCGCCCGCCGCGGACATAGGCGATGAGACCCCGCGGCGCACCCCGCCGCCGACGGAATCACGCGCCGGCGGCGCCGGTGAACAACCCGCCGAAGGTCTCGCGCAGCGCCTTCTTCTGCACCTTGCCCATCGCGTTCCGCGGCAGCTCGTCAACGATCACGACGCGCTTGGGTTGCTTGTAGCGGGCGAGATCGGCCGAAATCGCGGTCATCACCGCCGCCTCGTCGACAGAATCGGGCCGCTCCGCCGTCACCACCGCCACGACGGCCTCGCCGAAGTCGGGGTGCGGCACGCCGACCACCGCGCTCTCGCGGACGCCCGCGACCGCGTCGATGCGCTCCTCCACCTCGCGCGGATAGACGTTGAAGCCGCCGGAGATGATCAGATCCTTGGCGCGGCCGACGATGAAGAGGTAGCCATTGTTGTAGATGACGCCGAGGTCGCCGTTGATTAAGAAGCCGTCGGCGCGCATG
>CAYGUQ010000337.1:0-5299 GCA_964352995.1 uncultured Rhodobacterales bacterium | reverse complement strand
GCCGCCCACAAGCGCCATCCGCGCGGCGATCAGCGTCGCGATCCGACCCTGAAGGCGCGCGAAGGCGGCGACGAGGGATCGCACCTCCGGCGAGTGCGCCCGGATCCCTTCAAGGTTCAGCTCGTCCGCCGGATCCAGGCGATCGACCGCGACGGCCAATCGCTTGAGTGGACCGAACTCGCGGCTGAGGAGCACCAGCGCGACGAGCGAGATGACGACCCCGACCATCGCCGCGCCCACGCCGACGGGAAGGCCGAAAGGCGCCATGACGACGGGGCTCCTCGCCGAGACGACGAGCGTCTCGCCGCCCGCCAGCCCGATCCGGAACTCCACGGCGTTCAGCGCGCTCGCGAGACCGAGGCGGAACGGGGCGTCGACGGTCTGCGCGACCACGGCGATCTGTCGGCCCTGGAGCGCGCGCGCATAGCCCTCGAGCGTCGCCGCGTCGCCCGGCCAGAGCGTGGGCAGGCTGCTCTCCTCGAGCGGTTCCGGCGAGAGCCGCAGCGATCTGGTGTCGCTGCGCATGGCCGTCAGGATCAGCGCGCGATCTTCCGCCGGAGTCCGCTCGACGGCTTCGGCGAGCGCCGCGAGCTGACCCGGCGAGGGCAGCGCGAGGCTGCGCCCCGCTCCCTGCGCGATGTAGTAGGCGGAGACGAGCGCCAGCCATGCCGCGAGGATCGCCACCACGAGGACAAGGCCGACCCGTCCGCGAAGCCCGAGCCGCGGCATCAGGGGGCGGGCCTGACCGTGGGCGTGAAGAGGTAGCCGCCGTTGCGCACGGTGCTGATCAGTTCGGTTCCGGGACTGGCCTCGCCAAGCTTGCGGCGCAGGCGTGAGACGAGCATGTCCACGGTGCGGTCGAAGGGCTCCGCCCCGCGGCCGCGGAGCCGGTCGAGGATCTGGTCGCGCGAGAGCACGCGCCGGGGTCTGTCGACGAAGCATGCGAGGAGGTCGAACTCGCCGCTGGTGAGAGTGACAGGCGCGCCGGCTGCGTCCCCCAGCTGGCGGGCGTCGAGGTCGATCACGAAGCGGTCGAAGGCGAAGCGACGCGACGGCGCCGTCGCGCCGGGCCGCTCGGCGACCCGGCGCAGGACGGCGCGGATGCGCGCCAGCAGTTCGCGCGGGCCGAACGGTTTCACGAGGTAGTCGTCGGCGCCCATCTCCAGGCCCACGACCCGATCGATCTCGTCGCTCTTGGCGGTCAGCATCAGGATCGCCGGGCCGCCCGAGCCGCGCAGTCGGCGGCAGATCGAGAGCCCGTCCTCGCCCGGCAGCATGAGGTCGAGCACCAGAAGATCGGGCGCGCGGCGGGACAGGGCCATGTCCATCGCCGCAGCGTCCGCCGCCTCCGCCACGTCGAAGCCCTCGCGCGCGAGGAACGCGCTCACAAGGCGCCGGATTTCCGTGTCGTCGTCGACGACGAGGATGAAGGGACGGTGCGCGCTCATCGGCGGAAGCTCCGTCAATCGGGCGGGCTCGGCAAGTTGGCGCGGTCGATTATTACAAACCGTTACGCGCCGTTGACCGACCGACACCGAGCGTTTCGCGCCGCTCATACGGGCGCGACAGGCGAGGCGTAGACCCCTCGCCAGACAAGGCGGCGATGATCGCAGACGCCGCCGCCCGGAACGGAAACAAGGACCGCATCGTCATGTTCAGGATGTTCACGGCCTTCGGCCTCGCCGCCGCGCTCGCCCTTGGCGCCGCAACCGACGCCGGCGCCTGGGAGCGCAAGGGCTCCTTCACCGGCCCGCGCGGGACCAGCGCCGTCGACGGGTCGGGCGGCTGCTCGGGGCGCGCCTGCGCGCGCAGCGTCGCCAAGACCGGCCCGCTCGGGGCCGGCGCGTCGCGCACCGGCGATGCGAGCTGCGCCGACGGAACCTGCTCGGGCGGCCGCACGACCACGGGACCCGCCGGCCGCAGCGTGGTCCGCGACGGCTCGATCAGCCGCTGATCGCATTTACCCCAGCCATGGAAAGGGACGCCCCCATGAAGACCAAAGCGCCGCTTCTCGCCTTGACCGCCCTCTCGATCCTCGGCGCCGTCTCGGCCCTCCACGCCGCCGAGGCCAACCGCGAGAAGGCGGCGGAGAACTTCCTGCAGGCCGACGCCGACGCCGACGGCGCGCTGACGCAGAGCGAGTTCCGCACGCTGATCGATCTCAACGCCGAAGACGGGATCGGGCGCGCCGCGACGCTCAAGCGTCTGGGCCGCTACGATCAGGCCTTCCGACGGATCGACGCCGATGGCGACGGTCGCGTAACGCCGGAGGAGGTGCAGGCCCTCGTCGCGGCGGCCAGGGGCTGAGCGCGACCGACATGCGGCGTTCCCGGGCCGAGGCCGGGGGACGCCGCAACCGGTCGCATCTCGATCCGAAAGGACATCGACCATGCGCGATTTCGCTCTTGAAGACCAGGCTTCGCTGATCGCCCCGCGCCCGAAAGCGGCGCCGCGCCGACGTCGATCTGTTCTGGTCGCGGCCGCTTTCGGCGCGTTCGTGGTTGCGGGTCTGGCTGTGGGCGTCCGCTACGGGGCGCCTGTCCAGGCGGCGCTCCACCCGTTGACGGCCGCCGCATTCGACGTCGCCGTCAAAGGCCCCGGACTTCTCGAAGCCCGGCGGCATGCGTCGCTCGGCGCGACGGTGCAGGGCCGGATCGCGGCGCTGCCGGTCGACGTCGGCGACCACGTGACGGCTGGGACGCCCGTCGCCCGGCTTGAGGCGGCCGAGGCGGAGATCGACCTCGCCCAGGCGGTCGAGCAGGCGCGGGCGCTCGCTCATCAGATCGCCGAGTCCGAGGCGCAGCGCCGGCGCGAAGCGGCGGGCTATCGCCGGCTCGACCGCGAACTGGCGCGGCAGGAGGAGCTGCGCGCGCGCGGCGTCATCGCCGACGGCGCGCTCGACATCGCCCGCGCCGAACGGGACGGCGCCGAGGCGGGGGTGGCGGAGGCGGCCGCCCGGATCGAGCGCCTGAAGGCCGATCTGGCCGGCGCCGAGCGCCTCGTCGACCGGCGGCGCGAGGCCTTGGCCCAGACGGTCGTCGCCGCGCCCTTCGACGGCGTGGTCGTCGCCCGGGCGCGCGAGGTCGGCGACGTTGCGACCCCCGGGGCGACCATCCTGGAGATCGTCGACGCCGAGACCCTGATCCTCAGCGCGCGGATCGACGAAAGCCAGATCGCGGCGATCGAGGCCGGGCAGACGGCGAGCGTCAGCTTTGAGTCGGAGCCCGGGCGCAGCCACGCCGCAAGCGTCCACCGTATCGGCCGGGAGGTCGATCCCGAGACCCGCGAGCTGGTCGTCGAGCTGTCGCTCCGATCGCTTCCGAGGAACTGGGCCATCGGTCAGCGCGGCGCGGCCGCCATCACGGTTGCGCGCAAGGCCGACGTGCTCGCGCTGCCGACCGACATGGTCGCGCACCGCGACGGGGCCGCCGGCGTCTGGGTCCTTGAGGATGGTCGCGCGCGCTGGCGAGCGATCGAGATCGGCGCTGCGAGCGGCGACAGCGTCGCGGTCGTCGCGGGCCTCGCCGAGGGCGACGTCGCGCTCGACGGTCCGAAGCTCTACCGCGGCGCCCGTGTGGAGGCTCGGCCATGAACCTCGCCATCAGGGATATCAGGCACAACCTGCTGCGCTTCCTGATCACGCTTTTCGGCGTGGGCCTGCTGATCACGGCGAGCGTCGGCATGAACGGGCTCTATCGGGGCATCGTTGCGGATGCGACGCTGCTGATCGAAGCGATCGGCGCCGACTACTGGGTCGTCCAGGGCGGCCGGGAGGGGCCGTTCGCCGAGGCGTCGGTCGTCTCATCGAGCATGGACCGCCGCGTCGCAGGTCTCGCCGGGGTGGCGCAGGTGCGCCGGTTCATGCAGTCCGACCAGCAGATCGTCCACGACGGCGTACAGAAGCGCGCGGCGGTCGTCGGCCTAGACTACCCGACGGATGCGGGCGGCTGGGTGACGCTCGTCCGCGGCCGCCCTCTAGCGACGGGCCGTCAGGAGGCTATCGCCGACGAGAGCCTCGGCTTCGCGATCGGGGACCGGATCGAGCTGGCCCGCGACCGCTACGAGGTCGTAGGCCTCGCCCGCGGCATGGTCAGCGCCATGGGCGACGGGCTGATCTTCGTGTCGATCAACGATGCGCTCGACATCGCGCGGCGCAAGGCGAACGAGGAGATCTGGCTCGGACGGACGGCCGCGGGCCTCGATCAGATCCCGTCCGAAAGCAAGATCGCGGCGATTCTCGTCAACGTCGAGCCCGGCGCCGACGAGACCGCGCTCAGGCGCGCCGTCGCGACCTGGGGCGACGTGAACATCCTCTCGACCGCCGAGCAGCGCGACCTGTTCCTCAACCAGCGCCTCTGGCGCCTCCGGGTGCAGGTGCTGGCCTTCACGGCCTTGCTGCTCGTGGTGACGGCGATCGTGATCTCGCTGATCGTCTACACGATGACGCTGGAGAAGCTGACGCAGATCAGTCTCCTCAAGCTCATCGGCGCGCGCAACGGCCACATCTACGGGCTCATCGTGCAGCAGGCGCTTATCATCGGCCTCGGCGGCTACGCCGTGGGCGTAGCCGTCGCGCATGTCGTCTTCCCGCTGTTCCCGCGTCGGATCGTGCTCGATCCGGGCGACCTGGCCGTGATGCTGGGGCTCGTTCTGGCGATCGGCCTCGCGGCGGCTCAGCTGGGAGTGCGGCGCGCCATGCAAGCCAAACCGCAGGACATCCTGTCATGACCCCGATCCTGTCGATCCGCGACGCGGCGAAGCACTATCCAAGCGGCGATACACTGGTGAAGGCGCTCGACGGCGTGTCGCTCGACGTCCATCCCGGCGAGATCGTGGCCATCATGGGGCCGTCGGGCTCAGGCAAGAGCACTTTCCTCCTGATCGCGGGGCTGATCGACCGGCCGACGCGCGGCGACGTGCGCTTCGACGGTCGGCCGGTTTCCGGCCCAGCCTGCGATCCCGACCGGCTGCGCGCGCTGCGGCGCCGCAACATCGGCTTCGTCTTCCAGAAGGCCAACCTGATCCCGTTCCTGACCGCCGCCGAGAACGTCGCGCTGGTCATGGAGATGGACGGCGTCGCGTCCTCGGACGCCCGCGCCCACGCGATCAGGCTGCTCGACGCGCTTGGGCTCGGTCACCGCTCGGACAACCTGCCGACGCGCCTCTCGGGCGGCGAACAGCAGCGTGTCGCCGTCGCGAGGGCCATCGCGAACGACCCGAAGCTGCTTCTGGCCGACGAGCCGACCGCGGCGCTCGACAGTCATCGCGGCCGGCAGGTGATCTCGCTCTTCCGCCGCAT
>CAYGUQ010000336.1:0-5302 GCA_964352995.1 uncultured Rhodobacterales bacterium | reverse complement strand
GCCGTCGACGAAATGGCTCGCCGCAGGCTGCGCCCGGAGCGGCTGGGCCGGGCTGTCGTCGCGCATGGCTGATCTCCAAGAGGTTCGGGACGCGTCGAGGCTGCGGGCGACGATCAATCGCCGCGCGGGAAGCGGGCGTTCTCCTCGACCACGTTGAGGTCCATGTGGTTGCGCATGTAGCGCTCGGAGGCGCGCTGGAGCGGCTGGTGGTCCCACGGGTAGTAGGCGCCGTTGCGCAGCGCCTCGTAGACGACCCAGCGCCGCGCCTGGCTCTCGCGCACGGCCGCGTCGAAGCGCGCGAGGTTCCAGCGGGCGTCGGCCATCGCGGAGAAGCGCGCGAGCGTCTCCGCGTGGGCCGGGTCGGCGGCGAGGTCGGTCAGCTCGTGCGGGTCGGCCTCTAGGTCGAAGAGCTGGTCGGGGTCGAGCGCGCAGCGGGTGAACTTCCAGCGCCCCTGGCGCAGCGCCACGAGCGGCGCGTAGGAGGCCTCGGCGGCGTACTCCATCGCGACGGGGCTCTCGCGCCGCCCCCCGGCGCCGAGCGGCGCGAGGCTCTCCCCGTCGGTCCATGGCGACACTTCGGAGAGGTCGACGCCGGCGAGGTCGCAGAGCGTCGGCGCGACGTCGATGGTGGAGACCGGCGCGTCCACCCTCCCCGGCGCCATGCCCGGCGCGGCGATCATCAGCGGCACGCGCGAGGAACCCTCGTAGAAGCTCATCTTGAACCACAGCCCCCGCTCGCCGAGCATGTCGCCATGGTCTGAGACGAAGAGCACGATCGCCTCCTGCCGCGTCGCCTCCAGCGTGTCGAGGATCGCGCCGATCTTCTCGTCGAGATAGCTGATGTTGGCGAAATAGGCGCGGCGGGCGCGGCGGACGTGATCCTCGGCGATCGCATAGCTGCGCCAGTCGTTCGCGTCGAAGATGCGCCGCGAGTGCGGGTCGTGCGCCTCGTAGGCCATAGCCGGCACGTCGGGCAGCAGGCGGTCGCAGCCTTCGTAGAGGTCCCAGAACCGTCGCCGCGCCACATAGGGGTCGTGGGGATGGGTGAAGCTGACCGTCAGCATCCAGGGCCGCGCGTCGCGGCCGCGCGCGCAGTCGTAGATCTGCGCGACGGCGTGGTGCGCGACCTCGTCGTCGTACTCCATCTGGTTGGTGATCTCGGCCACGCCGGCGCCGGTGACGGAGCCCATGTTGTGATACCACCAGTCGATGCGCTCGCCCGGCTTGCGGTAGTCGGGCGTCCAGCCGAAATCGGCGGGATAGATGTCGGTCGTCGGGCGCTCCTCGAAGCCGTGGAGCTGGTCGGGGCCGACGAAATGCATCTTGCCCGAGAGGCAGGTGCGCCACCCGGCGCGGCGCAGGTGGTGCGCGAAGGTGGGGATCGCCGAGCAGAACTCCGCGGCGTTGTCGTAGACGCCGGTGCGCGAGGGCAGCTGGCCGGTCATGAACGACGCCCGCCCCGGCGCGCAGAGCGGCGATGCGGTGTAGGCGTTCCGGAAGCGCGTCGAGCGCGCCGCCAGCCGCCGCAGGTTGGGCGCATGCAGCCATTCCGCCGGGCCGTCGGGAAACAGCGTCCCGTTGAGCTGGTCGACCATCAGGACGAGGATGTTGGGCTGCGTCATGGTCGGCTCCCAATGACCCGGTTGACGTAGTCGAGCACCACCGCCGTCGCCTCCGCAGGGTCGGGCGGGGCGCCGCGGGCGAGGCTCTGGCGGATGTAGAGCCCGTCGATCAGCGCCGCGACGCCCTCCGCGGCGAGCTCCGCCTCTCGCCCCACCAGCGGGCGCAGGCCGGCCAGCAGGTTGGAGCGCAGGCGGCGCTTGTAGATCGCAAGCAGGCGCGCCGTCTCCGGCGAGCGCTGCGCGCCGACGTAGAACATCAGCCACGCCGAAATGACCGCAGGGCGGAACTGCCCCGGCGCGAAACTGGCGCGCACGACGGCCTCCACACGCGCGCGAGGGTCCGCCGCCTGCGCGAGCGCCGCACGCACGTCCGCCGAGTAGACGGAAAGGATGTGGCGCATCGCCGAAAGGAAGATGCGCTCCTTGGTGCCGAAATAATGGTGGGCGAGCGCGCTGGAGACGCCGGCGCGGCGCGCGATGCGGCTCACGGTGACGTTGAGCGAGCCGCTGTCGCCGATCTCCGCGATGGCCGCCTCGACGAGGCTGGCGCGGCGGATCGGCTCCATTCCGGTTCTGGGCATCGCGCGCTCCTGCTGCCGCTGCCAGCAGGATTGAGGGTTTTTGCTTGACTAGTCAATTAACCTCGCTCAGCGTTAACGCCATCAGGCAACAGGGAGTGCGACAATGAGGGTTTGGACCACAGTGTCCGCGCTGGCGCTGGCATGCGCCGCGACGGCGGCCGCAGCCGATTGCGACGAAGTGGTGTTCTCCGACGTCGGCTGGACGGACATCACGACGACCACCGCCACCGCCAAGCACGTGCTGGAGGCGCTGGGCTATGAGGTCGACGTGAAGGTGCTCTCGGTGCCGGTCACCTTCGCCTCGCTGGAGAACGACGACCTCGACGTCTTCCTCGGCAACTGGATCCCCGCCCAGAACGGCGCCATCGGGCCCTATCTGGAGAAGGGGACGATCGAGCAGGTCGCGGTGAACCTCGAAGGCACGAAGTACACCCTCGCCACGCCGACCTACGCCTGGGAGGCCGGCCTCAAGACCTACGCCGACATCGCGAAGTTCCGCGACGCGCTGGACGAGAAGATCTACGGCATCGAGCCGGGCAACGAGGGCAACGCCTACCTCGTGTCGCTCACCGAGGAGGGCAAGTTCGGCCTCGACGGCTTCGACATCGTGGAGAGCTCCGAGCAGGGCATGCTGGCGCAGGTGCGCCGCGCCTACGAGAGGCAGGAGCCGGTGGTGTTTCTCGGCTGGGAGCCGCACCCGATGAACGCCAACTTCTCGCTGAAGTACCTCACCGGCGGCGAGGACTTCTTCGGCGGCGAAGGCGTGGTCTACACCGTCACGCGCAAGGGCTATTCCGAGGAGTGCCCGAACGTCGGCCGGCTGCTGAAGAACATGAAGTTCACCCTCGAAATGGAGAACCGCATCATGGGCGAGATCCTCGACGAGGGCGAGGACGCCGACGACGCCACGCTGGCGTGGCTCAAGGAGAACCCGCAGGTTCTCGACGGCTGGCTCGACGGCGTGACGACCATCGACGGCGGCGACGGCCTCGCCGCGGTGAAGGCGGAACTGGGGCTCTGAGCCCCGCCGACGCCCCAAGGCAGGCTCCGGCGCGTCCGGGGCCGGCCCCCTCCCCCGACCGCCGCCGGCACGGAGACCGCCCATGGAGTGGCTGAGCGACGCCAAGATCCCGGTCGGCAAGACCGCCAGCGCCGTCTTCGACTGGCTGCGGGACAACGGCGACTGGTTCTTCGACGGCCTCTCCGACGCGATGGACGCGCTGATCGACGGCATCCTGTGGGTGCTGCAGACGCCGCACCCGCTCATCGTCATCGGGGCCTTCGTGGCGCTCACCTGGGCGCTCCAGCGCAGCTGGAAGACCTGCCTGTTCATCGCGCTGGGGTTTCTCTTCATCCTCAACCAGGACTACTGGGAGGAGACCACCGAGAGCCTGACGCTGGTGCTCTCGGCCTGCGTGGTGTGCATGGCGATCGGGGTGCCGATCGGCATCGCCGCGGCGCACCGGCCGCGCATGTACGGCTATCTGAGGCCGGTGCTCGACCTCATGCAGACCCTGCCGACCTTCGTCTACCTCATCCCCGCCATCGTCTTCTTCGGCATCGGCATGACGCCGGGGCTGATCGCGACGGTGATCTTCGTGTTGCCGGCGCCGATCCGGCTGACCTATCTCGGGGTCGCCTCGACGCCGCAGCCGCTGCTGGAGGCGGCGCGCGCGTTCGGCGCGACGCCCTCGCAGACGCTGCTCAAGGTCGAGCTGCCCTACGCCTTTCCGCAGATCATGGCCGGGCTCAACCAGACCATCATGCTCTCGCTCTCCATGGTCGTCGTCGCGGCGCTGGTGGGCGCGGACGGGCTCGGCGTGCCGGTGGTCCGCGCGCTGAACCAGGTGAACACGGCGCTGGGCTTCGAGTCCGGTTTCGTGATCGTCGTGGTCGCGATCATGCTGGACCGCATGCTGCATGTGGGGGGGAGAAGCTGATGAGCGCCGCGGTCGCTTTCGACAACGTCTCCATCGTCTTCGGCGACGACCCCGCCGCGGCGCTGCCGCTGATGGACGCCGGCCAGAGCCGCGCGGAGGTGGAGGCCGCCACCGGGCAGGTGCTGGGCGTGCACGACTGCACGCTGGAGGTCGGCGTCGGCAAGATCCTCGTGCTGATGGGCCTTTCGGGCTCCGGCAAGTCGACGCTGCTGCGCGCGGTGAACGGGCTGAACCCGGTGGCGCGCGGGGCCGTGCGGGTCAACGACGGCGCGACCATGGTCGACGTCACGCACGCCGACGCGCGCACCCTGCGGCGGATGCGGCTGAACACCATCGCCATGGTGTTCCAGCAGTTCGGCCTGCTGCCCTGGCGCTCGGTGCGCGAGAACGTCGGGCTGGGGCTGGAGCTCGGCGGAACGCCGAAGGCCGAGCGCGAGGCGCGCGTCGACGCGCAGCTCGCGCTGGTCGGCCTCAAGGACTGGGCCGAGCGCAAGGTGGGCGAGCTCTCGGGGGGCATGCAGCAGCGCGTCGGCCTCGCGCGCGCCTTCGTCACCGAGGCGCCGATCCTGCTGATGGACGAGCCGTTCTCCGCGCTCGACCCGCTGATCCGCGCCCGCCTGCAGGACGAGCTGCTGGAGCTTCAGCGCAGCCTGAAGCGCACCATCATCTTCGTCAGCCACGACCTCGACGAGGCGTTCAAGCTGGGCGACCGCATCGCGATCATGGAGGGCGGGCGGATCATCCAGCACGGCTCGCCGCAGGAGATCTTCTCGAAGCCCGCCAACGACTACGTCGCCGATTTCGTCGCGCACATGAACCCGCTCGGCGTGCTCTGCGCGCGGGACGTGATGACAGCGGCCGACGGCGCGACGCCGGAGACGACCGTGACGCCCGACACGCCCATCGCGGAGGTGATGCAGGCGCTGATCGAGGCGGACCGGCCGATCGGCGTCGTCGCCGAGGGGAGCCTCGCCGGCGTCGTCACCCGCAACGCCGTCTTCGCCAAGCTGCTCGACCCCAGGGCCTGACGCGCCGGGCCGGCGACCCGTCCTTGACGCCGCTCCCTGCCGCCTCGACCGCAACGCGCCGCCGCATGGCACATGCGCTTCGGACAAGCGGCGCTCGAAGCCGCCATCCCCTCGCCCCCCGCTTTCCGGGC